>NZ_JADCKK010000035.1:0-26461 GCF_014982935.1 Anaerotignum lactatifermentans
TCGTTTCTACCACCAGTTGCTTGAATTCTGGTGTATATCGTTTATTTGGTACTCCTTTTGGCATAAAAATCACCCCACTTGTTATTCAGTATATCATACTGTCTAACAAATGGGGTGCAGTTCATGACAAAGATTTCAGCTTTCTTTATTTTCTTATGATTTCAAACTTATTTCAGGAAGTTTTCCCCGATTTTGTATACATCCCCTGCGCCTACAGTCATGAGCAGGTCACCGCTCTTGCAGTGTTCGTGCAGATATGCTTCAATGGCTGCGAAATCACCTACATAACGGGCGGATTTGCCAGTCTGGGCAATGCGTTCTGCCAGCTGTGCTGCACTGACAGTGCCGTCGTCTGTTTCTCTGGCAGCGAAAATGTCCGCAATGATGATTTCATCCGCGTCGCCGAAAGCTTCCCCAAATTCATCAAAGAGGAAACGGGTACGGGAGAAAGTATGAGGCTGGAACACACACCATGTGGTGTTGTGCTGCACATTCTGTGCTGCCGCAAGGGCTGCTTTGATTTCTGTGGGATGGTGGGCATAGTCGTCGATGACAGTGATGCCGTCCTTTTTCCCTTTCAGCTGGAAACGGCGTTCTGTACCGGTGTAGTGGTGCAGACCTTTCACGCAGTCCTCAGGCGCTGCCCCAAGGAAAGCAGATGCCGCAATGGCAGCCAGTGCGTTGGTGATGTTGTGTTCCCCGGGAATATGCAGATGTATGGTGGTGAAAAATGCGCCGTTGTGGTATACGTCAAAGCTGTTTCTGCCGTCAGCTTCATGAACGATGTTTTCCGCCCGCCAGTTAGCTTTTTCGCTGAGACCGAATGTTTCCACATGACAGGTCAAGCCGTCTGTCAGTTCTTCCACATGGTCGATCTTTTCGGAAATCACCAGCAGACCCTTGTCAGGTACTCGCTGGGCGAAGGCGTGGAAAGAACGGCGGATGTTTTCCAGTGTTTTGAAATAATCCAAATGGTCGCTTTCTACGTTCAGGATAATGGCAATGAAAGGATTGAACTGCAAAAAGCTGTCAAAGTATTCGCAGGCTTCCGCTACAAAATAAGGGGAATTGCCGATGCGCAGATTGCTGCCGATGGTGGGCAGGATGCCGCCTACGGTGATGGTAGGGTCTTTTTCGGCTGCCAGCAGGATCTCGGAAACCATGGATGTGGTTGTAGTCTTGCCGTGGGTACCGGATACGGCTACGGAATCATGATATTCGTCCATGATCTGCCCCAGCAGATGGGCGCGATCCATGATTCGGATGCCTTTTTCGTGAGCTGCCCGAAGTTCCGGATTGTCATCATGGATGGCTGCGGTGTATACCACCAGTGTGATGTCATCGGTGATGTTTTCCGCGCGATGTCCGAAATTGATGTGGATGCCCAGGCTCTGCAGATGTTTGGTGACAGCTGTTTCCTTTACATCGGTGCCAGATACCTGATGGCCGCGGCTGGCAAGAATTTCCGCCAGACCGGACATGCTGATGCCGCCGATGCCGATAAAATAAATATGTTCTTTTGTTTGTGTCATAATCAACCGCCTCTATCGAATTTTATGGATTTGTCAAATTACACAGAATTTCGAATTTATATTGGATTCCATTATAGTATACCAGCGAAGGAATGGCAATTCTTTTGGTTTGCTTTTCTATATTTTATACAGTTTTTTTTGTAAATATTATAAATTTTACAACCTTTTGAAATTGCAATAGCATAAATGTTCATTTTTTTTTAGCGAAAAATCATGAAAATTCATATATTGTGTGTGTTTCTTTTGGACAGATACTATGTTATAATGGGCTTGTATCCTTGTATATACATGTGTACAAGGATGTACATAATAAGCAAGGGGTTGGTAATATGCGTAAAAAAGAGATGATCGCAATGCTTTTAGCGGGCGGACAAGGCAGCCGCCTGGGGATTCTCACACGGAAAGTTGCGAAACCTGCTGTTACTTACGGCGGCAGATTCCGTATCATCGACTTTCCACTCAGTAACTGTATCAATTCCGGCGTGGATACCGTGGGCGTTTTGACCCAGTATCAGCCGCTGCGTCTGAATCAGCACATCGGCATCGGTATTCCCTGGGATCTGGACAAGAAAAACGGCGGTGTAACCATTCTGGCGCCTCATGTCAAAGGCGGAGATTCCGGGGAATGGTTCATGGGGACTGCCAATGCTATCTATCAGAATATCGATTTCATCGACAGCAACAATCCGGAATACGTACTCATCCTTTCTGGGGACCACATTTATAAAATGGACTATTCCCAGATGCTGCGCTTCCATAAGGAAAAAGGCGCGGCAGCAACCATTGCCGTTCTGGAAGTGCCCATGGAAGAAGCAAGCCGCTTCGGTATCATGAACACAGAAGACGACGACAAGATCTATGAATTCGAAGAAAAACCCAAAAATCCAAAGAGCAATCTGGCTTCCATGGGGATTTATATCTTCACATGGAGCAGACTGCGTGAAGCACTCATTGAGGACAATGCCATCCATGCCGACAGCGATTTCGGGAAACACATCATTCCTAAAATGCTGGAAGAAGGTCAGACCCTCTACGCTTATCGCTTCCGTGGATACTGGAAGGATGTAGGTACCATCGAATCCTATTGGGAATCCAATATGGAATTGATCAAAGCTCTGCCTGAATTTAACCTGTATGAAGATTTCTGGAAGATCTATACCAACAGTGACCATCAGCCGCCGCAGTATACGGCACCTGGCGCGAAGGTAAAAGAATCTCTGGTTTCTGACGGCAGTGAAATTTATGGTGAAGTAAACCATTCCGTTCTGGGACCTGAAGTAGTTGTCAAAGCCGGCGCTGTGGTTAAAGATTCCATCATCATGGGCGGCACAGTCATTGAAGAAGGCTGTGTCATCGACCGCTGCATCATTGACGAAAACTGCAAGGTTGCAAAGAACGTACATATGGGTGTGGGCGAAAACATCCCCAACGAAACAAAACCCAATATCTACAACACAGGTATTACCGTTCTGGGCGCAAATACCAGCGTGCCGGAAGGTGTTGTCATTGGGAAAAACTGCGTGCTTTACGGCAATACCGTAGCGGAGGATTATTCTGGCGGTACCCTGGAAAGCGGCAAATCTGTGATTCGGGAGGGGATTTAAATGAAAGCAATTGGGATTATTCTGGCAGGCGGTAACAACGACGGCCGTCTGGGTGTGCTGACAGAACAGCGTGCTTCTGCGGCTCTGCCCATCGGCAGCTGCTATCGTGCCATCGACTTTACACTGAGCAACATGTCTAACAGCGGTATCGGGAAAGTAGCTGTACTGACACAGTACAACTCCCGTTCTCTCCGTGACCACCTGACATCTTCCAAATGGTGGGATTTCGGCAGAAAACAGGGGGGCTTGTTCGTATTCACACCCTATACCAGCAGCACAGGCAATGACTGGTTCCGCGGCACAGCGGACTCCATTTATCAGAATATGACATATCTGCACCGCAGCAACGAAGAATATGTCATCATCGCTTCCAGCGATTCTGTATACAAAATGGATTATCGTGATGTTCTGCAGTATCATATCGATAAAGGTGCAGACATCACTGTGGTTTATCAGAACATGGAAGGCAAAGACCTGACCCATTTCGGTATCATGCAGATGGATGAAAACAAACGTCTGCTGGGCTTTGAAGAAAAACCTGAACAGGCACAGACCACATCCGCATCTCTGGGTATTTATGTGATCTCCAGAAAACTGCTGATTGATCTGCTGCAGGAAGTCGTGCCTCAGGGCGGCTACGGTCTGGTAAAAGATATCATCATTCCTTACAGCAAGAAACTGAACATCTTTGGTTATGAATTCAAAGGCTACTGGAGCAGCATCGGTACAGGCATCCATGGTTACTTCGAAACCAACATGGACTTCCTGAAAAAAGAAGTGCGTGATGTTTTCGTAAATCAGTATCCTTATATTGAAACAAAACCCAAGGATGAACCTCCTGCAAAATATAACGCAGGGGCAGACGTAACAGACAGTATCGTCGGCAGCGGCGCTATTTTCAATGGCACTGTGGAACACTGCGTGGTATTCCGTAAGGTTTATATCGACGAAGGCGCAGTGGTACGCAATTCCATTTTGATGGAAGGCGTTCGCATCGGCAAAAACTGTGTCGTAGAAAATGCCATCTTGGATAAAGAAGTTTCTATTTCCGAAGGTCAGCAAGTCATCGGTAAATCTTCTGAAGAACCCATCATTCTGAAAAAAGGAACGAAACTGTAATCCTGACATAAAATAAAAAAAGGCGGTCGCTTTCAGAAGTGCGCGGATAAAATTCCGGCACAGGCTGGGGGCGGCTGCCGTTTTTTTCGGAAAAACCACAAAGTGCCCCTTCACAGAGATACAAATGTATTTTGTATACGTTTTTTGTGAAAAAGGTATATTGCTTTTTGTGGCGAAAAATGAGAAAATGATACATAGTAATAAAAAGGGGGATTACCCCCTTTTTCAATGGGAATTTATAGAAGATGCGAAAATGGGACATGTTGCGAGAGGAGAAGATTATGGAAAATCTGAAAGCAATCATTTTGGCAGCGGGCGAAGGTACCCGTATGAAATCCAAGAAACCAAAAGTACTCCATGAAATCATGAACAAATCCATGGTGGAGTATGTCATTGACACAGCAAAAGACAGCGGCGCGGAAGCCGTATGCGTTGTGGTTGGCCATCTGGCAGAACAGGTGCAGGCAGCCATCCAGAGAGAAGATGTGTCTTTTGCCCTTCAGACAGAACGCAAAGGCACTGGCCATGCGGTGAAAATGGCTGGCGATTTCATCGAAGACGATAAGGATATGCTGATTCTGTATGGGGATACACCGCTGATCACAGGGGAAACACTGAAAGGTGTTATTGAGGAGCATCGTGCAAAGGGCAATGCCGTAACTGTTGTATCTGCTATGGTAGATGATCCTACAGGTTATGGCCGTATCATCCGTGATGAAGCAGGCAATTTTGTAAAGAGCGTAGAACATAAAGACGCTTCTGAAGCAGAACGTGCTGTGAAAGAAATCAATACAGGCATTTATGTATTCCGCGGGGCAGACCTGAAAAACGCTTTGGGCAGACTGAATAACAACAACGCCCAGGGAGAATATTATCTGCCCGACTGTCTGGAAATCCTGCTGGGCGACGGCAAAAACGTTGGCGCATACACAGCAGCAGACGAAAGCGAATTTTTCGGCGTAAACTCCCGTGTGCAGCTGGCAGAAGCGGCTGCTATCCTGAAACGCCGCATCAACCGCAAACATATGGAAAACGGTGTTACCATCGTTGATCCTGAACAGACATATATCGGCAGTGATGTACAGATTGGCAGAGATACTGTGATTCTGCCCGGCTGTGTCATCGAAGGCAAAACCATCATTGGTGAAGACTGTGAAATCGGTCCCAATTCCCGTCTGACAGACATGCAGCTGGCAGACGGCGTGAAATTCCAGACTTCCACAGGTCTGGAATCTTCCATCGGCAGCGGCACAACCGTTGGACCTTTTGCATATATCCGTCCCAACTGCCACATTGGCAACAATGTAAAAGTGGGCGACTTCGTAGAAGTGAAAAATTCCAATATCGGCAATGGCACCAAGATTCCACACCTGTCCTATGTGGGCGATACAGACGCAGGCGAAAAGATTAACTTCGGCTGCGGCAGCATCATGGTTAACTACGATGGGGAAAAGAAACATAGAACCACCATCCACGACCATGTATTCGTTGGCTGCAATGTAAACCTGGTGGCACCTGTTACCATCGAAAAAGATTCTTACATTGCTGCAGGCTCCACCATCACCAGAGATGTGCCTGAAGACGTTCTGGCAGTTGCCAGAGCAAGACAGACCATCATCAAGGGATGGAAGGCAAAACGGGTGCAAAAGAAATCATAAAATCTGTCGATTTGTGTTGAAATTGGCAGAAGATAGGTGTAACATTATAATATAGCGACGTATGCTATTGCAAAGGCGAGAATAACGTTCAAGAGTAAAAGTAGGGGGATACCAAACATGATTTATTCAACCGGCAGTAATATCAAAGTATTTGCCTGTAATTCCAACCGTGATCTGGCAGAATCCATCGCTAAGAAGCTGGGTCTGAAGTTGGGCGACGCAGAAGTGGAAAAATTCAGCGACGGCGAAATTTCCGTTAAAATCAACGAAACCATCCGTGGCGCTGACGTATTCATCATCCAGTCCACTTCTTATCCTGTAAACGACAACCTGATGGAACTGCTGATCATGATCGATGCTATGAAACGTGCATCCGCAGGCAGAATCACAGCTGTTATGCCTTATTACGGCTACGCTAGACAGGATAGAAAAGCAAGAGCAAGAGATCCCATCAGTGCAAAACTGGTTGCAAACATCCTGACAAGCGCTGGCGCAAACCGTGTGCTGACAATGGACCTGCACTGTGCACAGATTCAGGGCTTCTTCGATATTCCTGTAGATAACCTGGTAGGCAGCCCACTGCTGACAAATTTCTACATCAATAAATACGGCGATGATCTGAAAAACTTTGTTGCAGTTTCTCCCGACCTGGGCAGCGTAACAAGAACAAGAACATTCGCAGAAAGACTGAACATTCCTCTGGCTATCATCGACAAACGCAGACCCAAAGCAAATGTCAGCGAAATCATGAACATCATCGGTGATGTCAAAGGCAAAAAAGTTATCCTGGTTGACGACATGATCGACACAGCAGGTACAATCACAAACGCAGCAAATGCGCTGAAAGAAAGAGGCGCTGTAGAAGTAGACGCTTGCTGTACACATGCTGTACTGAGCGGTCCTGCTATCCATAGAATCCAGGATTCCGCTATCACAGAACTGCTGGTTCTGGATACCATCGAACTGCCTGCTGACAAGAAGATCGACAAGATCACTTCCGTATCTGTTGACGATCTGTTTGCAAACGCTATCAAATGCATCCACGAAGGCGTTTCCATTTCTCAGCTGTTCGACTAAAAAACAGTTTTTTGTCAAAATCTGTAAATTGAACCCACAAAACCACCTTTGCGGTTTGACCGCAAAGGTGGTTTTTTTGTGTAAAAAAAGTTGAAAAAGAAAGATTTTTCAAAAAACCAACCGTGGAAAAAAGTGGTAGAAAAACAACGGAAAAGTTCTGTTTTTTCGCAAAAAAGCAGGTCTTTTTGAGCCGAAAATATCAGCGGGGAATTATGTCCAAAAAACGGAAAAAGGGTCTGATGGAAACTATATGTTTTTTTGTATACACAAAGAAAAAGCTATTAGCAAAACTTACAATTTTTCGGAAAGTCGGTTGACAAAATAAGTAAAATAGATTATATTGTTAAAAACAAGACAAACAGGTGTGGCAAATATTGATATCCAAAGGGTTTCATACATCCTGTTTGCTATCCATTTTCTACTATTACATCAAAATTTTAGGAGGAATTTAGAAATGAAAATCGCATTTTTTGACACAAAATCCTACTGGAAAGATTCTTTCGGTCCCATGGCTGAAAAATATGGTTATGAAATCACATTCTTCAACGAAAGACTGACACCCGCTACAGCTCATCTGGCAGCTGGTCATGACGCTACATGCTCTTTCGTTAACGACGAAGTTCCCGCAGAAGTTATCCGTGAACTGAAAGATCTGGGTATCAAAGTTCTGCTGCTGCGTTGCGCAGGTTTCGACAGCGTTGATCTGGCAGTTGCTAAAGAATGCGGTCTGCCCGTTCTGAGAGTACCCGCTTACTCTCCTCAGTCTGTAGCAGAACAGGGCGCAGCTCTGCTGATGGCTATCAACAGAAAATGCCACCTGTCCTATCAGAGAACAACAAAATTCAACTTCGATATCGCTGGTCTGACAGGTATCGCTCTGTACGGCAAAACAGCTGGTATCATCGGTACAGGTAAAATCGGTCAGTGCATGATCGACATCCTGAAAGGTTTCGGCATGAACATCATCGCTTATGATGCATTCCCCAACCCTAACCTGGGTCTGGAATATGTAACACTGGATGAACTGTACGCTCGTTCCGATGTTATTTCCATCCATTGCCCTCTGATGCCTGCTACAAGACATATGGTTGACAAAGACGCTTTCGCTAAGATGAAAGACGGCGTAATCTTCATTAACGTAGCTCGTGGCGGTCTGGTTGACTCCGAAGCTCTGGCTGATGCAGTAGAATCCGGCAAAGTTCGTGGCGTAGGTATGGACGTTTGCGAAGTTGAACATGAATACTTCTTCGAAGACAGAAGCAACCTGGAAAAACACGATCCTACACTGGCAAGACTGCTGGCTAACGAAAAAGTTCTGATTTCCGGTCACCAGGCATTCCTGACAGAAGAAGCTCTGGAACAGATGGCTAAAGTTACTCTGGACAACGCAAAAGCTTTCCTGGCTGGCGAAGAACTGGTAAACGAAGTAAAATAATTCCGACTAAAATACTTCCTTCGTGTCAAAAGGAAGACAGACGGGTAAGATCCAAATGGGTCTTACCCGTTTTTTTGCGGTTTTTTGTGGAAAAGAGCGGCATTTTTTCTCCTTAGCCTTTTGACGGCAAGCCAAAAGTGTGGTATACTTTCCGCAGTTATAAATCAGTAAGAACAGCTCTAATCTCACCCCCACATGCGTTGAAATTAGGGCTTTGTGTCGTGTGGAAAAGAAATAAGAGGAGAGGAACTATGGGACTTTTTGACCGTTTTAAAAATCAGGAAAAGGGACAGGAATTTTTCGTCATCGCGGGTCTGGGCAATCCCGGACGGGAATACGCAGAAACAAAGCATAACGTTGGTTTTTGTGTCATTGACCGACTGGCGGAGAAATATCATATTGATGTGACCAAGTTTAAACAGAAGGCGCTTATTGGGGATGGCACCATCAACGGGAAGCGGGTACTGCTGGTGAAACCCCAGACATTTATGAACCTCAGTGGGGAAAGTATCCGTGAAATCGTCAATTTCTACAAAATCCCTCAGGACCGTTTTGTGGTGATCTACGATGATACTTCCATGCCCGCAGGGCAGATTCGCCTGAGAGAAAAAGGCAGTCACGGCGGACATAACGGCATCCGCAACATCATTCAGCAGATGGGTACAGACGTGTTTTACCGCATCAAAGTGGGTATCGGCGAAAAACCCAACGGCTGGGATTTGGCGGATTATGTGCTGGCAAAATTCGACAAAGACGCGATGCCCCTTATGGAAAGCGGCATGGATAAAGCGGTACAGGCGGTGGAACTGATTCTTTCCCGTGGTATGGCAGATGCCATGAACCGCATGAACCAGCGTCCTAAAGCGCCTAAGCCCAAAAAAGAACCTCAGGAAAAGCCTGAGGAAACCAAAAAAGAGGTGGAAGCATGAAAAGCCTGACAGAGCCCCTGTTGGAGCTGGAAAGCTATCAATCATTACTGGATGAAATCCGGAGAGGACATACCCCTGTGTTTGCCACAGGGGTCATTGACGTGGAAAAAAATCACTTGCTCTATGGGGTACAGGAACATTTGCAGCGCCCCATGGTGATTCTGACCCATAGTGAAGTCCGGGCAAAAGAGATTCTGGAGGATATGCAGTTCTTCACAAAGACAGGCATGTATTATCCCGCAAAAGATATCCTCTTTTACAGCGCAGACGTTCATAGTATGGAAATGAACCGCCAGCGTTTTCTGGTGGTGGAAAAACTGCTGGAGGGGAAATGCCCCCTCATTGTGGCATCTGTGGAAGCACTTCTGGACAGATACCCTAAAAAAGACGTGTTCGCATCTTTTCTCCTGACATTGCATGTGGGGGAAGTGCGGGAACTGACTGACTTAACAAAACAGCTGGTGTTTATGGGTTATGAACGGGCAGAACTGGTGGAAAGCCCAGGGCAGTTTGCTGTCCGCGGGGGGATTTTGGACGTATACCCCCTGACAGCAGAGGATGCGGTGCGTATTGAATTCTGGGATGACGAAATCGACAGCATCCGTACCATGGATGCCCAGAGCCAGCGTTCCGTGGATAAACTCAACACTGTGACCATTTTCCCCATGCGGGAACTGGTCTATGACGAAGAAACAGCAAAAGCAGCGGCAGACAAAATGGAAGCCGATTACAAAAAAGCCCTGAAGAAAATGGAAAAAAGCACCGTGGAGGACGGCGTGGAACGGATGAAGGAGCATATCGGGGAAAATATTGACTTGCTTCGTTCAGAACTGAGCTTTGCTTCTGTGGGCAGTTTCATCAACTATTTTTATGATGATACCGTAAGTTTGCTGTCCTACTTACCAGAGGACACCATCCTTTGTTTTGATGAACCTCAGCGATTGGCAGAACACATGGATACTCTGCGGCAGGAATATGAGGAAAGTATGAAAGGCAGAATCGCACAGGGCTTTTTGCTTCCTGCCCAGAGCAAACTCCTTTTCGATTATCTGGATATTCTCCGGCAGGCAGAGGACTTCGACCGTATTCTTTTGGCAGGGATTTCCCAGCGGACACCTCACTTCCAGCCCAAAGCACAGGCGGATTTTGCGGTGCGTTCCATTCCTTCTTTCCAGAAACGGGCAGACCTGTTCTGTGAGGAATTGCAGTATCTGAAAAAACAGAATTACCGGATTTTGGTGCTGACGGGGACAGGTACCCGTGCCCAGAGGATGGCGACGGAATTGACGGAAATGGATGTGCCTGCGGTCTATGTGGACGACTTGGAAAAAGAAATGGTGCCCGGCAGTGTTTGGGTGTCCAAAGGTTCTCTGTCCAAAGGCTTCCAGTATGACTATATCCGTCTGGCTGTCTTTTCCGACAGCGAGATTTTCGGCAAGAGCGGCGAAAAACGGAAGAAGAAAAAGAAGAAAAACGGCGTTGCCATCCAGAGTTTTTCTGACCTGCACATCGGGGACTATGTGGTTCATGATAACCACGGCATCGGCGTG
Source organism: Anaerotignum lactatifermentans (assembly GCF_014982935.1). NCBI lineage: Bacteria > Bacillati > Bacillota > Clostridia > Lachnospirales > Anaerotignaceae > Anaerotignum > Anaerotignum lactatifermentans. The sequence goes on from NZ_JADCKK010000035.1 coordinate 10,905, forward strand.
TTCCGGGGATTGGAGAAAATCTCCGTGGAAGGTGTCCAGAAGGATTATATGAAAATTTCCTATCGAGATGGGGGCAATCTCTTTGTGCCCGTCAGCCAGATGGATATGATTCAGAAATATATTGGTTCCGGCGGTGCCGCACCCAGACTGAACAAACTGGGGGGACAGGATTGGCTGAAAGCAAAGGCAAAAGCCAGAACTGCCGTGAAGATACTGGCGGAGGACTTGGTTGCCCTCTATGCCAAACGTGCGGCGGCAAAGGGTCATGTGTATGGGGCAGATACTCTGTGGCAGAGGGAATTTGAAGAAGCCTTCCCCTTTGATGAAACAGATGACCAGCTGAACGCCATCGAAGATGTGAAAAAAGATATGGAAAGCGGCAAAGTCATGGATAGACTGGTCTGCGGCGACGTTGGCTATGGCAAAACGGAAGTTGCCATCCGTGCCGCATTCAAAGCCGTGCAGGATGGAAAACAGGTGGCATATCTGGTGCCTACCACCATTCTGGCACAGCAGCATTACAATACCTTTGTCCAGCGTATGTCCGGCTATCCTGTGAAAATCGAACTGCTGTCCCGTTTCCGCACGCCAAAACAGCAGAAGGAAAGTCTGAACGGATTGGAAAAAGGCTTTTCCGATATTGTCATCGGTACTCATCGTATCCTGTCTAAAGATGTGAAATTCAAGGATTTGGGTCTGGTCATTGTGGACGAGGAACAGCGTTTTGGGGTGGCACATAAGGAAAAACTGAAACGTCTGCGGGAAAATGTGGACGTCCTCACATTGACAGCAACGCCTATCCCTAGAACATTGCATATGTCTTTGGCAGGCATTCGTGATATGAGTATTCTGGAGGAACCCCCGCAGGAACGCCGTCCCATCCAGACTTATGTCATGGAAAATAACCCGGAATTTATCCGAGAAGCCATCCACCGGGAATTGAGCCGTGGCGGTCAGGTATTTTATCTCTATAATCGTGTAGAAACCATTGGGGAAGAAGCCTTCCGGGTGCAGAATCTGGCGCCGGAAGCCAATGTTGCCTTTGCCCATGGGCAGATGTCGGAAAGAGAACTGGAAAACATTATGCAGGACTTTATCAGCGGCGAAATCGACGTGCTGGTATGTACCACCATCATTGAAACGGGCATGGATATTTCTAATGTGAATACCATCATCATTCAGGATGCGGACCGTATGGGATTGTCCCAGCTCTATCAGCTTCGTGGGCGTGTAGGCAGAAGCAACCGCACCGCTTATGCTTATCTCATGTACAAACGGGATAAGATGCTGAAAGAAGCGGCGGAAAAACGACTTCAGACTATTCGGGAATTTACGGAGTTTGGCTCTGGTTTCAAAGTTGCCATGCGTGACCTGGAAATCCGTGGTGCCGGAAACCTTTTGGGTGCGGAACAGCATGGGCATATGGAATCTGTTGGTTATGACATGTACTGCCGTCTGCTGGAAGAAGAAGTCCAGAACCTGAAAGGAGAACCTGTGGCAGAAACATTTGAAACCACAGTGGATTTGAATATCAATGCTTATCTGCCTGATTTCTATATCAAAAATCAGGAACAGCGCATGGATTTGTATAAGAAAATCGCCGCTGTCCAGACCATGGAAGAATATTACGACATGCAGGAAGAACTGGAAGACCGTTATGGTGACCTGCCAAAGAGCGTCCAGAATTTGCTGGAAATGGTGCTGCTGAAAGCGGAAGCCCATCGGTTGGGCATCACAGCCATCAACCAGAAGGGCAGCAACATTCTGGTGGAATTCCGTCCCGATGCGCCTTTGGACCCGGAAAAGCTCACAAAGTGCATTGCGGAAAGCCGTGGACGGTATCTCTTTACTGCCGGCGCCATGCCTTATGTGACTGTCAGACTGAAAAAAGGCGAGGAAAACAAAGGCGTGCTCTATATTAAAAGTTTATTACAAGGGCTCAAAGCATAGTTTTTTCGGAAAAAAATGTGTATAATAAAAGCTAACCTTCTTTTTGGACAGAAAAAGAAGATGAAAAGACATGAAACCGAAAAAAGAGAGTGTGATTTTTTATGAAAAAGAAAGCGAAAGGGGCATTATGCCTGCTGCTGACTGGGCTTTTGTGGCTTACAGGCTGCGGCAGTTCTTTTTCCGATGAAGTCATAGCGCGCATAGATGGCAGAGAAGTCATGAAGTCCGAATATATGGTATATCTTTATACCAGCACCCAAAGCTTTGTTTCCGCCGCAGGCAGTGATGTCTGGGACATGGATTTTGACGGCATGACCGGAGCGGAGCTGGTGCAGGAGCGGGCATTCAGCACCATACAGAGTGTGGTTGCCGCAGAACAGTATGCGGAGGAAAACAACATTTCTCTGACAGAAGACCAGAAAACAGAAGCCCATACCATGGCAGAGGAATTCCTCAGCCAGCTGACAGAGGAAGAACTGGCAAAAATGGGCGTGGATCAAGAACAGATGGAAACCCTCATGGAGGAATCTTATCTGTATTCTGTGGTCTATGACACATTGGCAAAGGAATGCGAAGTCAATGCCGATGAAATGGAACAGTATTATCAGGAAAACGCCGACGCTTTGCGGGAGGAATATACCCAGATTACCATTGATACCATCATGGTGAATAATGAGGCAACGGCAAAAGAAGTCAGCGAAAAGGCAAAAGCCGGAGAGGATTTTGCCACATTGTTTGAAACCTATGACACAGATACTTCCGCCAAGGAAAACGGCGGCAATGGACAGATGACACTGTATCAGAATTATCTGAACAATACCTTTGGGTTATCGGAAAATCTCACATTAGGTGAGATTACAGACCCCATTGAGGTGCGGGGCAGTTATTTCATACTGAAAGTGGAATCCATCACCCCGCCTACAGATGAGCAGGTGAAACAGCTGGCAGAGGACGCTTACCGCCAGCAGGTACAGTCCGCTTATGTGGAAAGCCGTCTGTCAGAAATGATCGCGGCACAGGAAGTGGAAAAAATTCCCGAAGCGTGGGAGAATATGGAAACATTCCAAGACTGATAAAAACCGGAAATGTTCGATGATGGTCGGATATTTCCGGTTTTTTGCGTGAAAAAGAAAGATGGTCAGACAATGTTGTTTTTTTGTCTGCGGCTTGAAAAAGGGAGATGGATAGAGTATCATAAAAGAAAAACATTTATCAGGGAGAGAGAAAGGAGTCTTGTTTACAATGGAAATCAAAAAAGTATGGGCCATGTATTTCAGCCCCACCGGCGGTACCGAAAAAGCAGTGAGAACTGTATCCGCTCATGTGGCAGAAAGCCTTGGCGTTCCTGTGGAAATATATGATTTTACACTGCCTGACGTACGGAAAAAAGAAATCGCTTTCACCGAAACAGATCTGGTGTTCTTCGGCACTCCTGTTATTGCAGGTCGTGTACCTAACGTATTGCTGCCTTATCTGAAAACTGTTGTGGGCGGCAAAGCCTATGCAGTGCCTATGGTATCCTTCGGCAACCGTAACTTCGACGATGCCCTCATCGAACTGCGGAACATCCTGGAAGACGACGGCTTCCGCACCATTGCCGGCGGCGCTTTTGTCAGCGAACATTCTTTCTCCAGAAAACTGTCCGCAGGCAGACCCGACGAAGAAGACTACAAAGTCATGCATGAATTTGCAGAAAAAATCGTGGAAAAAATCAACAGCGGCTGGGAATACGACGGTCCTGCTTATGTAAAAGGGGAAGACCCTATCCGTCCTTACTTCACACCCAGAGATCGTTATGGCAATGCCATCGATATCCGTAAAGTAAAACCCAAAACAAGCGACGCTTGCTGTGGCTGCGGTCTTTGCGCGGAAGTTTGTCCCATGGGCTCCATTGATAAAGTGGATTTCTCCTGCACAGGCATTTGCATCAAATGCTGCGCATGTATCAAGAAATGCCCTTCCGGTGCGAAATACTTCGACGACCCCGGCTACATCTATCACAAAGAAGAACTGGAAGAATTGTATGAAGGCAGATCTTTGCCTGAATATTTTGTATAAGAATATAGGTTCCTGAGAAAAAACGCGGGAGCTTCTGTAGAACAGAAGCTTTCGCGTTTTTTGTATTTTCTAATATATTTTTTAGAAATCAAAGGAGATTTTCAAGAAAAACGGATGTTTTGTTCACATATTGTTTACAGTTCTTAGTATTTTCTAATTTTTCCCTAAGTACCCATTTAAGTATCTTCCCGTATACTAAACGCTGTATTGATTTTAAAACATACAGAATGTGAGGTGAGAGCGATGAAAGAACAATGGCGTGCGGAACTGAAGTACACCGTTGCAGCAGCGGAAAGCAGGATGCTGGCGGCTCGTATGGCAGCATTTATGGAGCGGGATATCCACGGAGGCAAGACGGGATATCTGGTGCGTTCTCTGTATTTCGATAATTTTTACAACAAATCCCTGCGGGAAAAACTGGATGGTGTGGGCATAAGAGAAAAATTTCGTATCCGCTGTTATGATGGGAATTTCGGCTTTATCCGTCTGGAAAAAAAGAGCAAGCGTTACAATGCAGGCAATAAGACCCAGTGCCGTGTGACGGCAGAGGAAACCCAGAGGATTTTGGATGGTGACATTGGGTGGATGGCAGAAGATGAACGGGCACTGGTGCGGGAATTGTACCTGCGGATGCAGATGGGGATTTATCGCCCTACGGTCATTGTGGATTATGACCGAGAGGCACTGACTTACGCACTGGGGAATGTCCGTGTTACATTTGACAGACGGATTCGCGGCTGCCACCAGCCCCGGTTATTTTTCTCAGAAAATCTGCCGTCCATTCCAGCCATTTCTCCAGACAGAGTGGTCATGGAAGTGAAGTATGACGATTATTTGCCGGATATTGTGAACCGTACCTTACTGACGGTGAAAACAAAAGAACAGGCTTTTTCCAAATATGCAGCCTGCCGTATTATGTGCTGATGGGCAGTAAGAAAAAGAAAATAGACATGAAACAGAAATATGCAGCATAAATACAAGCGATGAAAACAAGATAGGAGAGAACGGAAGATGACATTTCAAGACATTTTTAAGAGCAGCTTTTTGGAGAGCTTCAGCAGCTTTTCATTGACGGATACCCTGCTTTCTTTGGCAGCGGCATTCCTCATTGGTTTATTTATTTACTTTGTATATCGGAAAACATACAGCGGTGTCCTTTACAGCCGCAGTTTCAACGTATCCCTCATTGCCATACTGCTGGTGACCTGTCTGGTGATCCAAGGCGTAACCAGCAATGTGGTATTGTCTTTGGGTATGGTAGGTGCCCTGTCTATCGTGCGTTTCCGTACGGCAGTGAAAGACCCCATGGATTTGGTATTTTTGTTCTGGGCAATCGGCGAAGGCATCCTTTGTGGCGCTTCTTTGCTGCCTTTGGCAATTCTGGGATGCCCTATTATTGGTATTTTCCTGCTGGTATTTGCCAACCGTCAGCAGGCAGATAGCCCTTACCTGCTTATCATCCGTATGGACAGCGTGGAAGGTGAAAGCGCAGTGACAAGCTTTGTACAGCAGGTTGTAAAACGCATGACCCTCAAGTCTAAAACCATCACCGGCGGACAGGGGACTGAACTGATTTTTGAAATCTGCCCCAAAAACGGCGAAAGTGCTTTTGTCAACGAAATCAGCCGCATGGCAGGGGTGCAGTCAGCGGTCATGGTAAGTTATGACGGCAACTACGCAGCGTAAAAGGAGGCGAAGCCAATGAAAGGACTGCGGGAATATAAATTTCTCTTGCTGTCTGGACTTGCTTTGGTGGTTTTTGCCTTTCTGGTCTTTGGCATCGTATCCCGAGAGGACGCGGAAGCGAAGGAATATCCTTATCTGGATAATCTTTTTGCGGAAGGTGTCGTCAATGAGATCAATATTGAAATCAGCGAGGAAGATTGGGCGGATCTGGTGGAAAATCCACTGGAAGAAACTTATTACGCCGTGGATGTGACCATCAACGGGGAAACCCTGTCCAATGTGGCACTGCGGACAAAGGGCAATAACACCCTTACTTCGGTAGCGTCCTCCGATTCTGACCGCTACAGTTTTAAGATAGATTTTGATTATTTCAATGACGGTGAAAATTACTACGGCTTGAAAAAGCTGAATCTGAATAACAACTATGGGGATGCCAGCTACATGCGGGAATATATTTCCTATCGCATCATGGGTGAAATGGGCATTCCCGTTCCTGCCACCAGCTATACCCATATCACCATCAACGGGGAAGAATGGGGCTTGTATCTAGCAGTGGAACCCATTGACGAAGTCTTTCTGGAACGTACCTTCGGGGACAGCACCGGAGACTTGTATAAACCGGACGGCACTGGCGCGGATTTGGTATACCGTGGAGATGACATGTCAGAATATCCCGGTCTGGTGCTGAAAACAAATGAAGAAACTTCTGACGGCTCTGCCATTCTGGATTTGATGAAGGCGCTGGAGTCAGGAGAAGGTCTGGAAGATGTGCTGGATGTGGACGAAGTGCTGCGGTATCTGGCGGCAAATGTGGCATTGGCGAACTATGACAGCTATTTGGGCAACACCACCCACAACTATTATCTCTATGAACAGGATGGACGCTTTACCATTGTGCCTTGGGATTATAACTATTCCTTTGGCGGTTTTGGCGGCGGCGAAGTGGATATTTACGAGCCGACCAATCAGTCCATGGGTATGGGCGGCGGCAGACGAGGTGACATGGAAAATGCAGAAGCCCAGACAGCGGCAGGAGAAAATGCTGGGGAAGAACAGACAGCACAGATGCCAGAAGGCATGGAACGACCTGACAATATGGGAATGGATATGCCGAAAGGTATGGAACGTCCAGAAGGTATGGGCGGCGGCATGGGCGGCAGCAATGAAAAGCCTTTGGTGGATACATTGCTTTCTCAGGATGCCCTTCTTGCCCGGTATGAAAGCTATCTGGCAGAAATCGCGGAAACTTATTTCACAGAGGCTTATATGAGCCAGATCGTCAGCGAAACAGCGGAAATGATCGCGCCTTATGTGGAAAAAGACGCTACTGCCTTCTTTACCTATGACGAATTTCTGGAAGCATCTTCCGCCGATGCCACAGACCCCAATTCTCTGGTTTATTTTGCCGTTTCCATGGCAGAGAGCATTGAAAACCAGCTGGCAGGGGGCGAACCTACATTCAATACTAGTTCCTTTGTAGCGGCGGCAGCAGGCGGTGGTGGAAAACGCCCCGGTGAGGATTTTGGAGGCATGCAGGATACCGAACAGACTGCTGGCGATACGGCAGACGACCAAACCCAAAGAGTTCCAGAACAAATGGGAGATATGGCAGGACAGCCGCCGGAAATGACGGAAGGAACGGAACAGGCTGCCGGTGATACAGCAGAGAAGCAATTCCAGAAAGTTCCGGGAGAAATGGCAGGACAGCCGCCGGAAATGACGGAAGGAACCGAACAGACTGCCGACACAGCTCAAAGTGATACAGCAGAAGCAAACGACCAAACCCAGAAATATCCAGAACAAATGGGAGATATGCCCCAGCGTGGGGAACAGGGGCAGCGCGACGGTGGCCCCATGGGAGTCATGTCCCGTGTTACATGGCAGGATGCGGCACCAGCGTTGGCTGTCTGCGGCGGCATCTTCCTTTTGAGCTTTGGATATCTGCTATATTTCAGACGGCGGCGAAGATTATCCATGCCAAAGCAGGAAGAAAAAACAGATACAACAGAATAACAAAATCAGATATAGCAAAAAGCATCTATACGCTTAGGGGCATTTTCATAAGAAAACAAAGAAAGCTGAAATCCTTATCAAAACAAAGAATTTCAGCTTTCTTATTTTTATGGAGAGGATATTTGGTGTGTTTTCTTCTAAAGACAGCCGTTGCAATTCCCTTTAAGAAATCAATCAAACAGAAAACCAATGTTTTCTTAAGAGGAAGCCGCTGTGCAGGTGCTTTTTCTGTGCAAAAAGGTATATTGCCTATGGGTACTTTTCTGTGATACCATGAAACTATAGGAGAGCAGGAAAGGGGGAAAAGATATGAGAAAGAAAAGTTTTGTTTTTGTTATATTGCTGGCATTTGTCTGCATGGTTCCCCAGAGGGCTTTTGCCAATATGGCTGCGCCGGAGGATGCAGATGTGGGCTCTGCCATTACTTTTGAGAAAAATGATGAAATTGCCGTATTGTCAGAAGATTTGGAAATTGTGGTGCAGGGACCCGATGCCCATATTACAGCTACTTATGAAATGAAAAACACCACGGACGAAGCTCTTTCCATATCTTCCATGTTCCTTTCGCCCAATATGGAAGAAAGAGGCGTGACAGTGACAGTCAATGGCGAACAGGTGGATGTGTCTGTTCAGCGATATGGCATGAACGGCAGTACGAAAATTGTTACTGATGACTGGCGATACACAGTTTTGACTACAGAAGAAGTTGCCAATTTAGACCCTGACCGCACCGTGGATACCGTTACTTTCCAAATGGATTTCCAGCCACAGGAAACTTTTCCTGTTATTGTTTCTTATGACTACAATCTAGGCGGGTATCCGGAACTGGATTTCAATGCCAAACGAGGAGAACTGGAATATTATCTGGCACCGGCCGCCATGTGGAAGGATTTTTCTGACCTGACCATCCGGCTTTATCTGGATCAAGATATGCCTGTGCTGGTGGAAAGCAGCCTGCCTTTTGAGAAGGTGGCAGAACGGGAATATGTCTACACTTCTGATACTTTGCCGGAAGAAAACCTCCGCATTACCATTGACGAAAACGGCTTTCAGAATTTCATTAGCACTCTGAAAAGTCCTTATTTTCAAATGACATTGCGTTTCTTTGCACCATTCATCATCTTTGTGGTGGTTGTTGTGATTCTCATTCATGTATGGCGGAAAAGGCGGAAATCGTAAAACAAAAGCCATTCCCTACAGCAGTTTCTCTTAAGAAAACACTGTTTGACTTTTGTCCCATTTCTTAAAGGAAACTGCGACGGCTATCTTCAGAAGAAAACATACCGAATAAAATCCTATAAAAATAAGAAAGCTGAAATCTTTTGTACTAGCGAAGATTTCAGCTTTCTTTGTTTTCTTATGAAGAAGCACCAAAAAGGGAATGTTTTTTACCACAAATGGTGTACAGTGGGGCGAATATATTTATCATAAATGGCTTTGACCCCTGCCATCTGTTCCGGTGTCAGGTCGGGCAGTTCCGCCGCTTTCACATTCTGGAGCACCTGTGCGGTTTTGCTTGCGCCGGGAATGACCACGCTGACAGCCTCGTGCATGAGAATCCAACGCAGAGCGTAAGGAATGAGGTTTTCTGTACCCAGCAGAGCTTTCAGTTCTGTGACGGCTGTCAGACCCAGTTCATAATCCACGCCGGAGAAAGTTTCCCCTTTGTCAAAGGCTTCTCCGTTGCGGTTGTAGAAACGGTGGTCGTTTTTGCCAAAGACGGTGTCTTTGGAGAATTTCCCTGTCAAAAGACCGCTTGCCAGAGGCACACGGGCGATGATGCCCACATCTTTTTTCTGGGCAGCGGGGAACAATTCCTCAATGGGTTTCTGGCGGAACATATTGAAAATCACTTCCATAGCGGAAATGTCGTATTCCATGGCGGCAATGCCTTCAGATACTTTTTCGATGCTGACGCCGTAATGGGCAATTTTGCCTGCACTTTTCAGATTTTCCAGAGCGTCAAAAACTTCGTCTTTCTGGTAAACAGAAGTGGGCGGGCAGTGGAGCAGCACCAAATCCAGTTTTTCCATGCCCAAACGGGACAGGCAGCCGTCAGTGAAGCGGACAACGGAGTCTTTGTTGTAGCCTTCCGCTGTGTGAGGGTTCAGCCCTCTGCCGATTTTGGTTGTCACGAAGAAGTGGTCAGGATGAGCTTTCAGGATTTTGGAAATGGCAAGTTCGCTGTTGCCGTCGTTGTAGATGTCTGCCGTATCCAGAAATGTGATGCCGCTGTCGTAAGCTGCATCCAGAATTTTCTGGGCTTCTTTCGCGCAGAAAGGTTCCCCCCATTTGGTACCTAACTGCCAGGTGCCCAGTCCGATTTCGGAAATCATGGCATTTGTTTTGCCGAAACGTCTTGTTTTCATATGAAAATCTCCTTTACTTGACAAATGTATCCTAAGTGTATAAATTACTGTATAGAAACTGTAACAAAGAGAGAAATCCCTGTCAATCAGGCACTTTTTTTGCCCTTAGGGAAAGGAAGGTAACTATGACAAAGAAAATTCAGGTGGGCTGTGAAATGGAAGTCACCCTCAAAATGATTGGCGGCAAGTGTAAGCCCTTGATTCTCTACATATTGGCGGAGGAAGGCACTCTGCGCTTTGGGGAATTGATGGCAAACATCCGCACCGTTTCCCAGAAAACCCTGACAAATCAGCTCCGGGAGCTGGAAGCCGACGGGCTGATCCTGCGGAAAGCTTATGCGGAGGTACCGCCCCGGGTGGAATATTCCCTGACGGAAAAGGGCAAATCCCTTTTTCCCATATTGGAGCTTATGTGCCAGTGGGGAGAAGAAAATATTGATGAACGCTTTGAAATGACAAATCCCCGTTGTACGGGAGAGTAAGGAGGAGAAACATGGAAACCGTGAAATTATATTATGACAATGCTTATACCATGGATTTTGTGGGCAAGGTGGTATCCTGTGAGCCCAAGGGCAAAAACTTTGCCGTGGTGTTGGAAGGTACTTACTTTTACCCCGAAGGCGGCGGACAGCCTGCGGACATTGGCACACTGGGCGGCGCAAAGGTAACAGACGTTCGGGAAAAAGACGGCATCATTTCTCATATCACCGACAAGCCACTGGAAGTGGGGGCAGAAGTGGAAGGTCATATTGACTGGAACCATCGTTTTGACCTGATGCAGAACCACTCCGGCGAACATATCCTTTCCGGTATTATTTGCGGCAAATATGGCTGTGACAACGTGGGGTTCCACATGGGCAAAGATGCCATTTTGATTGACTTTAACACAAAAATTCCCGCAGAAGACCTGCCTGTGCTGGAACGGACTGCCAACGAAGCTATCTGGCGGAATGTGGCTTCCAAAGTTACCTATCCTTCCAAAGAAGAATTGGAAAAACTGGAATACCGCAGCAAAAAGGCACTGGAAGGAAAAGTGCGCATCATGGCCATTGGGGAATATGACTGCTGTGCATGCTGCGGCACCCATGTACAGAAAGCCGGAGAAATCGGCATGGTGAAGATTCTTTCTGCCCAGAATTATAAAGGCGGCACCAGGCTGGAAATCGTCTGTGGTATGCGTGCATTGGCGGATTATGACGAAAAAACAGAAAACGCCGCGGCCATTTCCGAACTGCTTTCCGTACCCACCGGAAAAATTGCAAAGGCAACAGAAGCCCTTTTGAAAGAACGGGATGAGCTGAAACAGATTATCAGCCGTATGAAATGGGAAAAAATCAACAATATCGCGGAAAAAGTGGGCGAAACACCCAAAGCCTGTGTATTTGCCACAGACTTTGATTCTAAGGATATGGTGCATCTGGCAGATACCATTCTGGATAAAACCGGCGGCACAGCGGCAGTTTTTGCCCCTGCCGGCACAGGGTATGCCTTTGTACTTATGAGCCGCACAGAAGATATGCGTCCTATGGCGGCGGAAATGAAAGAAGCCTTTGGCAGCAAAGGCGGCGGCAAGCCCGAAGCGGTGCAGGGCAGAACAGAAGCCAAAGAAAAAGAACTGAAAGCGTTTTTTGGGGAAAAAGGTTATACTGTTTTTTGATTCCGTTGCAATCAAAAGCAATTTCCTTTTCGGAAAACATAACAGATAAAATAAGAAAGCCGGAATCCTTTGTGTGATAAGGATTTCGGCTTTTTTGTTTTCTTATGAAGATATCTCGTGATTTTCTTTTACGCAGGGAAAACCACCTGCACCAATATCATATAACAGACCGTACCGCCCACGATGCTCAGCAATGTTTTGCCTTTCCAAAGATGGAGCACTGCCACCACTGCCACGGCGATAAACTGAGGCAGGAAGCCGGAAGGTGCGGAAAAAGTGGTGCTTTTTAAGCAGTAGACCACCAATAACGCCATGACTGTAGCTGGAAGGACTTTTCCCAGATATTGCACAGGGGCAGGGATTTCTCTGCCTGCGAATATGGCAAAGGGTGCCACACGAATCAGAAAGGTACAGATGGAAGCCGTCAGGATGATGGCGAGCGTTTGTGTAGATGTAATCATAATCATTCCTCCTGTTCTTTTGCCAGAATCCGGCTTTTCAGTGCCATCAAAACGGCAACGCTGATGAGCAGTGTCGGCAGGATAAAGTTGTCGGGACCGAACACCAGTAAACAGCCAATACCGGCAATGATTCCTGTCAAAGCGGGGATATGGCTTTTTGCACCTTTCCACTGTTCGATGAAAATAACGGTAAACAGAGCAGTCATGGCAAAGTCGATGCCTGTGGTGTCAAAGGTAATGAGGCTGCCGGCAAGGGAGCCAAGAGCAGTTCCGATGAGCCAATAACAGTGGTCGAAAATACTCATAAGGAACATGACTTTTTTGGTGTCCAGACCTTCCTGTGGTTCATAGGAGCACAGCAGGGAATAAGTTTCATCCGTCAGGGAATGTACCATATACAGATATTTCTTACCCATGCTGCGGAAGGTGTCAATGAAAGACAGCCCGTAGAACAGGTGACGGCTGTTTACCAGCAAAGTCATGATGGCAACGGTAATGAGCGATGTGCCGCCCGTGAGGAATTGCAGCAGTACAAACTGCATGGAGCCTGCGTATAGTATCAGGGAAATGAGCAGCGCCCAAAAGACGTTGTATCCCATGTTCTGCATCAAAAGACCAAAGGCAATGCCGATGGAAAGGTATCCTGCCAGAACAGGGATGGTTTTTTCAAAGGCAAATTTCCATTCTTTATTCAATCGTACCCCTCTTTTCCTTCTCTTTTGTTCAGACTTGCATTTTTTTCGTTCCTTGCTACAATTCTAATATAGAGAAATGACATTTTCAAGGAAATGTGCGTTTTTTTGCACAAAGGAATTTGTAAGAATTTCATCATAAAAAATTCAAAGTTTTTTGGTAGGATATTTAAGGAGGAAATGACATGACAGAACGGTTTTTCATAGATAACAGAAGAAAACTGGCAGCCAGACTGGAAGAAGGCAGTGCTGCTGTACTTTTTGCAGGAAAGGCACCCCTGAAACGGGGGGATGAATACTATCCCTTTTCTCCTGACCGTAACTTTTACTATGTGACAGGTGTGGAACGGGAAAACTGCGTATTCCTGATGGCAAAAATCGGCGGCGGTTTGCAGGAAACCTTGTTCATTCCCAGAGATAACGGTATCCTTGCCAAATGGGTAGGGGCAAACATGACAACAGAAGAAGCGGAAGAAATCAGTGGTATGACAGACATTCGCCCCATTGATGCGTTCACCGATGATTTTGCCCAGATGGTGTTCCGCAACAACATCACAAAGATTTATCTGGACTTGGAACATCGGGAATGGGATGATGTGCTGACACCTGCACTGCGTTTTGCAAAAGAAGTACGGGAAAAATACCCTGCTATGGCGGTGGGGGATTTGTATCCCATTTTTGGTGACCTGCGCCTCATTAAAGAGCCTTACGAACTGGAAAAAATGCGGAAAGCTATGGACATTACCAGAATGGGTGTGGAAGCCATGATGGCAAATGCCCGCCCCGGTATGATGGAATATGAAATCGAAGTCCATTTTGATTTCACCCTCATGCAGCACGGCGCAAGGGAAAAAGCATTCCAGACCATTGCTGCCGCTGGGGAAAGAGGCACCATCCTCCACTACACCAAAAACAACGGCCAGACAAAAGACGGCGACCTGCTGCTGGTGGACTGCGGCGCACAGGTGGATTGGTACAATGGGGATATTTCCCGTACCTTTCCTGTAAGCGGCAAATTCACAGAACGGCAGAAGCTGGTTTACAACATTGTGCTGGAAGGGCAGCAGAAGGTCATTGATGCCATTCGTCCCGGTCAGCCTTTCTCCCGTTTGAATGAAATCCTGAAAGAACACTATCTGGAAGCCTTGAAAGAAATCGGACTGGTGGAAACCATGGCAGATGTGGCAAAATACTATTACCATGGGGTCAGCCATTATCTGGGTGCGGAAACCCATGACATTGGACGGTACACAGAACGTGTGCTCCAGCCGGGCATGGTGCTGACAGTGGAACCGGGGCTGTATATTGAAGAATGGGGCATTGGCATCCGCATTGAGGATGACGCACTGGTAACAGAAGACGGCTGCGAAATCATGACAAAAGACATGATTAAGACCGTAGAAGAAATTGAAGCCTTTATGGCGAAAGGAAAACAGGCATGACATTTGCGGAAACAGATTTATACGAGCCTGTCTGCCGCTTTCTGGAGGAAGAAGGCTATCGGGTGCAGGCAGAAGTGAAAGACTGTGACATTGCGGCGGAAAAAGATGGGGAACTGATCATTGTAGAACTGAAAAAGTCCTTTCAGCTGAAGCTGGTCTATCAGGCATTAGACCGCCAAAGCCTGACAGAACAGGTCTTTGTTGCCATTCCCCGTCCCCAGAAGGGACAGCGGGAGAAAAGCTGGAAAAACATGCTGAAACTGCTGAAACGACTGGAAATTGGTCTGCTGACTGTGGCATTGGACAGTCCCCTCAAGACCGTGGATGTGGTGCTGACCCCTTCGGACAGCTTAGCGTGGAAAAACAGAAAGAAACGGGAACGATTGCAGGCAGAGTTGGAAAACAGACAGGTTTCTGCCAATACCGGCGGCATGAACCGCAGGAAAATCGTGACGGCTTATCGGGAAAAAGCACTGCATCTGTGCTGTATTCTGGAAAATCGGGAAGCCGTTACATATGGAGAACTGCGGGAAATGGGGCTGGAAGAAAAGTATATGTCCATACTCCGCAGCAATGTATATCACTGGTTTGAACGTGTGGAAAAAGGCGTGTATCGTCTGTCGGAAGAAGGACGGAAGGCTCTGGAAGAAAGAAATTATGAAAAAGTTGTAGCATATTATCGAAAAAGTAATGAAAAGGAGGAATGAAATGTCTATCATCAATGTATTGCTAAACATCCTGTGGATCATATTTGGCGGTCTGCTCTCCGCATTATGCTGGATGTTGGCTGGTGTATTGTGTTGTATTACAGTCGTGGGTATTCCCGTGGGCTTGCAGTGTTTCAAGTTTGCGAAGCTGATTCTGATGCCCTTTGGTAAGAAAGTCTATTTCGGAAACATGTCTTCCGGCTCTGTCCTTTTGAATGTCATCTGGATATTGCTGGGCGGGCTGGGTCTTTGCATTAGCTCCATTGCCATGGGCGTGGGCAGCTGCCTGACCATCATCGGGATTCCCTTTGGTTTGCAGCATTTCAAATTTGCCGCCCTGGCATTGATGCCTTTTGGCGCGGAAATCCGTCCCATGGAAGACTAAAAACGCTACAAATCAAAACCACCCGTTGAACGGGTGGTTTGATCAGACCCTATAAGGGTCTATCTCTTGTGGTAGCCCCCTAAAGGGGGCATTGAATAGTCTGGCAACCACACTTTTAACTCTGGCTGCCCCCTACT
>NZ_JADCKK010000036.1:0-25760 GCF_014982935.1 Anaerotignum lactatifermentans
TATAATAACCATCGAATCAAAGCAAAGTTAAAGGGCTTGCCACCTGCAATTTACAGACAACAAGCCCTTCTGGCTTCTTAAACAATTTTAATTTGAAAATATTGTCTAACTTTTTGGGTTCAGTTCAAAGAGGTGTTTTTTCAGCTTTTTTAATTTAAAAATGTTGATATACCAAATCTTTCAACCTTCACACTGTTTAATGAAACCAAATCTCATCTTTTTTAGCTAAATCAAACAAATTACTATTGATAAAACAATTTCTGGAAATTGTTTTCAAAGTGGTTAACTCAAAAATTCATTTATAATGGCATTGACAACAGATACTCTTAAAACCAATTCTAAAGCTAAATTAGCGGATTTTATTTTTAACCAATAATTTTTTATTACCCTTATACCAAAACTCTATATACAGCCTTAGAAAGGCTTAAAATATATATAATAAAAGTGGTGATGGATCTATAATAAACAAATAGATGCGAATAGCAAGCATTCAACAATCAAAATATAGCTGATCGTAGCTTCAGAAGTACGTTCCTTATAAGTATGATCATATTGAGCCTAAGTATTCTCGTAATATTGAAAAAGGTAATTAGAAAATCAATAAAAATTTATCTTTTATAAACGATAAAATTAAAGAAATAAATCACTTATTATTCTATAAACGATAAATATGAGAAGTGAATCATTTTCAAGATATACAAAAACAAAGAATATATATTAATCACAAAAAAGACTTTGCAGTGACAACCAACTATTTATAAAAACAAAAAAGAGGTGTAAAACACCTCTTTTTTTATCATCCCATTTTACCCTTTTTTATGAAATCCAAACCAGATATTACACTCAAATAAAACAAAAAAAGAGATAAAAAACATGTTATTTTTTTATCTCTTTTTTAAAACCAGAAAAAACTTTGATATATCAAGGTTATTCAGCCTTTATATTTTTTATAGAAAGTGATATTCATTTGACAGCCCATAGCCAAACTATAAAACTTTTTGTGTTTGCCGGTTTCCGCAAAATATCTGTCGTTTTCCTGACGAATCTCGCGGATATATTCCATTTGCCGCGCCAGTTCCGCTTCCGCAGGCAGGGCAGTTGTTCTTTGTCTTTCCATGGAATTTCCTTTCTATATTGTTATTCTGCGCACAACAAAAATTGTCCGCATTTGGATTTAGTATACCACAATACGACTTGTTCCTCAATGGCAAATTCCCAGAAAAAACGGTTTTTTCTCATACATTATAAGGAAAGAAATGTAACGGAATTACCGTGTTCCTCAATGATCTGCACCAGATCAGAAAAAGCAAGAAAAACGGAAGCCGTATTGTCATTGGGATGTACGCCAATGGCATCCAGATTGCGGAAATCTTCGTCAAAAATCACTTCCACTGCACAGTCTGTATCATTGAGAATGCCAAAAGGTGTTACAGAGCCTTTCGTCAGTCCCAGATATTTCATGAGGCGTTCTTCTGAAGCAAAGGAAAGACGACCTGCGCCAATTTTTTCACCCAAGCTTTTCAGATCTGCCTGCTTATTTTCACGGATGACTACCAGAAAATGGCGTTTGCCTTTGTTATCCCGCAGGAACAGATTTTTGGCAATATCTTCTTCTTTTTCCAGACCAATTTCCAGCATTTCATCAATGGTAAATACTGCTTTATGATCAAACCATTCATAGGAAATCTGTTTTTCATCCAAAAACTTTCTCACATCTTCTTTCTGATACATATGCGTACCCCCTTTTTCTCTCAATGGCTTCATTATACGGTTTCCGGCATGAAATGGCAATCTTTTCCCGAAAAAAGGGGAATTGTTCACAAATTGTTTACATTCTCTACATACGGCATTCACAGTCATTTTGTATCCTATAAGTGTCCAAAGCAAGGGCAAAGCAAGAAGACATAGTAATACATACCCTCCCCTTTTGAAAAGAACCCGCTTCCCTCGGGTTCTTTTCCTTGTTTAGATCCCCCTCATACTTTATTTTACATATAGCAAAAGCATCGGATGGCTCAGGGGCTGCTTCATGAGAAAACAGCCGTCACAGTTTCCGATGCTTTTTTACATTAAATATCCAGTTTCATATCGCCAAAACGAATCCAGCCTTTTTTCCGCATGATTTCGGAAAAAATAAAAGACAAAATGGCAGGCAGTATAAAGTGGAGCAAAAGAATCTGGAACAAAAGCAATCCTGCACCTCTGCTGCCAGCCATGGTCTGCCATGTCATAATCTGGCCCACCAAACCACTGGTACCCATGCCACCGCCGGCGGGATTATTTTCCATCTGAAAAACCACCGTTGCCAAAGGTCCCAAAATAGCTGAAGTCAGCGTAGGCGGAATCCAAATCAAAGGATTTTTCACAATGTTAGAAATTTGCAGCATAGAAGTGCCGATGCCCTGTGCCAGCAGCCCATCCCATTTATTTTCCCGAAAGCTGGCAACAGCAAAGCCAATCATCTGCGCAGAACAGCCAACGGTAGCCGCACCAGCAGGCAGACCAGACAATCCCAAAATAATGGACAACGCCGCAGAACTGATAGGCAGTGTCAACGCAACACCCATAACTACAGAAATGACAATCCCCATGAGGAACGGCTGCAAATAGGTTGCTACCCGAATCCAATCCCCCAACTGCGTCATAGCTGCGGACAAAGGAGGACCAATGAGTGTTCCAATACAGCCGCCCACACCAATGGTCACCACAGGGGTTACGATGATGTCCACTTTTGTTTTGCCGGAAACCAGACGCCCGATTTCCAAACCAGCTAATGCTGCAATGAATGCCCCCAGAGGGTCACCAGCGCCGCTGAGAAGCATACCGCCTGTTTCCGGGAACAATGTCCCATTGGCAAAAGCTGCGGCGTTTGCGCCCAAAAGACCTGTCACAGCAGAGGAAAACACAACCATCCGTGGCGCTTCCATAACATAAGCTGTACCAACACCAATGGCTGCCCCTGTACACATAGTAGCAAAATTACCTAATGCCACAATGAACATCCCCACATCGCCGCCGATAAATGTCCCGATTTGTTTGATAATCAAACCTACAATCAGCGTGCAGAACAACCCCAAAGCCATCCCATTCAGACCATTGATAAAATAGCGTTTGAGTATTTTCTGCCAAATTGTATTTTTTTCCACGAAATATTCCGCCCCTTTCAAGGTGTATATACACCTATATTTACATGAGTTGTATGGTATCATATTCCGTCAAAAAAAGCAAGACATTCTCTTCATACATTTTTATCAAAAAAAGGATAAACGCCCTTTTAAAGAGGTTTATCCTTTTCATTTCCATATGATTTATTTCAGCAGATATCCAGCATTTTGCAGTTCCGCACAGATTTCATCCAATGTCTGTTCATCTTCTGCGGCAATGGTATGGCTATGTACGCCATTGGTCAGTGCCAATAAGGGCATACATCCTGTTTCTTCCGTTTTAGCCAGAAAATTCTGGATATCTCTGCGGCTTTTGATCCGTAAAGATTCTCCAACACTGCCGTATATGGGATGATCCACATGGGTATTCAATATATATCCGCCCAAATCTACGATCAGCTGCATTTCATCACCAATCTGTTCTCTGTTGTGACATACACGGATTTCTCGTCTATGTAAACCATCTGTTTCTTTCTGGAGCAAATACCCTTTTGCTGTCGCAAGCAAAGGCAGTCCTCCCGCTTTGATCATTCCCATATCCTTTACGATGACCTGACGAGTCACGCCAAATTGTTCCGCCAATTGACTGCCGCTGATGGGTTCTTCCTGTTTTTTCAGCAATTCTATGATTTTCTGCCGCCTTTTTTCGCTTTCCAAGGGTATGCCTCCCTTCCCTTATGATCACTCTCTGCTTCAAACATATTATCACAGAAAACAAAACTTGAAAAGTCTTTCCCTTTCCATTCTTTTCCAATCGAAACTTTTTTACAGCCCCAGATTTTCATGAATGAGAATCACTTCTGCATCCATACCCATCATAGGTTCCCACAGAACGACCATTGCTCTGCAAACCCGTTCTGGACTTCTGCAATCCTGACATCCATTTCCTGTCACAACGCAGGGTGTCTTTTTTCCGAACTGTGCCGCTCTTTGAGGTGCCGCAATATTTCTGGCACGGGCAACAGCCTTTTCAAAGTCCGGTTCCAGCTTATTTTCACCAATGACATAATAAACTTTTTGATGCCCAAACAATGTGGATGCCACACGATTGCCAACGCCGTCAATATTGATGATTTCTCCTGTTTCCGCCAACGCATTGGCGGAAGTCAGGTATACGTCTGTCTGCATAGCTGCCTTTCGTGCCATATCCTTATCCTGTTTCCAGTGCCAATAAACGGTATTATGGCTGGAAAGCATATCATACAGTCCCATCACATCCAATGTAGCAGAACCGCCAAAGCCAACACTGACGCCATCAATTTCTCCATTGAGATAGTCTGCCGCTTCTTTTGCTGTTGCAAATTCTTTGACAGCATATCCACGTCTTTTCAGATTTTCTGCTACCTTCCCAAAATCAGCCATTATGACTCCTCCTCTTTCTTCTCTTCCTCATGCAATACAACAGGAATCAGAGATGCAGCAATTTTGCCTTTCCCTCTTGTTTTTACATAGAAAAATCCAATAATAGAAAAAACAACTGCCCCAATGAAATTTACCATCAAATCTTTCATGGTATCAATGAGACCAATATCCACATATCCGCCCGGGAATTCCATCCAGTCCTGTCCATTGACCACTAGACTGGTGATGGGTTCACGGACAACATTGTTCAGCCCTGATGGATTCAGCAATACAGAATTAACGCTTTGCACAAGAAAATCCTTCTGCATATCCGTATGTAAGAGCTGATCCATAGAAAATTCAAAAAATTCCCACAAAACGCCTACGGTCATGGAAAAACAAAAAGCAACAATAGATAAAAATAACGGAGATAACCGAAATGTCATCCGTTCACTGCGGTTGAACAAATCCACCAGACAAAATCCCACTGCTGCCACCAAAAAACCATTGAGTGTATGAAGCATGGTATCCCATCCGGGAATCAGTGTATAGAAGGAATTGATCTCGCCCAAAATTTCTGCTGCAAAGATAAAGCAATAGATAATTCCTTCCATAACTGACGGAATATCAATGGCTAGATGCTTTTCCAGAAAAATAGGCACGCAAAACAAAACCAATGACAAAATGCATACAAAAGCATTTTCATAGCTTCCCATAATAATAGAACGTACCAAAACCAAAATAATCAACGCAGACAAAACACCGCGAATGGTCAAACGGCGTTTTGTACGTTTTGACATTTTTTTATGATCCAAACAGAACACATCCTTTCTTTGCCATATTTCTTAAATAAACAGGAAGAAGAAAAATGGCATGGTCAATATGCTCAAAGCTGTTGAAATAAAGATATAACGAGAAGCTGTTTTTTCATCGGCTCCATACTGGGCTGCCAAAATGGCACAATACGCACCGATTGGTGTCGAAAGCCCTACAATGACAACGCCCAAAACCAGCTGATCTGTGATAAAAGGACGCAGCATCAGATAGGCTGTCAGTGGAACCACAATCAAACGAATGATAGAAATCACATACGCCCAACGATCATAAATCATTTCCTTCAGGTGCATCCGTCCCAAAACAGCACCGATATAAATCATTGCCAAAGGTGCAATCATATCCCCAACCATTTTCACAGTACCGCCAATGGCTTCCGGCAACTGGATATTGCCAATAAACAGAATCATACCAATGATAATGGCAATATTCACTGGCAATTTCAATAACTGACGCAGAGAAATTTCCACTGGATGGCTGCCATCGCCATATCTTCCAATAATCCAGATCCCAAGTGTATAAGATGCCAGATTAAATGCCGCAGTGGCAAATGCGCAGTAAAATACGCTGTTTCCGCCAAAGATCATAGAAATGACAGGTACACCCATGAAGCCAATGTTAGCAAACATACAGCTGAACACCCAGATACCCAGATTCATATGAGGCACACGGAAGAGCTTGCCTGTTCCGAAGCCGACCAACATGCCCCAGATATGCATGATCATACAAGTTACAAAAACCACAATACCTTTCTGCAGCAATTCCGGTGTATAAGACAGCTGCATGGATGAAATGATGAAACAAGGCACAACAATTTTTGTCAAAAATCCAGAAAACTTATCAATAAAACAATCATCAATGATATCCTTTTTCTTCGCAAAGCAACCAATCAAAACCAGTAAAAAAATGATAATCAATTTATTTACTGCTGTTATAAATACTTCCATTATCCATCTCCTTTTCCTTTCTATCTCTTCATAAACTTCCCCATATTCTTATTATTTTATCACACTTTTCCTGATACGCAATATTTTCTCAAATTCAGAAAACAATACAGAAAAAATCTCCGAACTGCATGATTGTTCGGAGAAATTCTAACTATATATGCATCACCATCATCAAGATTGTAATGATCAAAAGGCTGAATGGCAGCATAAAAGAATTGAGCACTGCGGCAACAGAACGGTTATATCCGCAACGTTCTGTATACACAGGAGCAACGCTCAAAATAGGTCCAAAAACCACCAGTGCCAAAACCTGACGGTACAACAGCGGCAGCGGCAAACAGAAATAAATGATCAAAGCAAATGCAATGCCTGCAATCAGACGAATAGAAATGACAGAAATCATATCTTTTGCTTCGCTGCGTCTGATTTTTGGTTCAAAGAGCAGACCAATGAGAAACATTGCCAAAAAGGCATTTGCTTCTCCGATCATCCCTGCCACAGTGTAAACAGGTTCCGGGAAACGCAGATGCAATCCTGCCATGACAATCATCAGTAAATATGTAACAAAAGGCATGGAAGAAAATAGTGTTCTGACAATTTCTTTTTTATCCATCTGTCCTCTGCCCTTTGCTACCGTCATGGCAATGGTAAATGTACCGCCAAAACACATCATGGCATTGCTCACATCAAACATGCAAATAATGGCAACTGCTTCTGCATCGAAAAAGCTTTGCAGATACGGCAGTACGCAAAGCCCTAGGTTGTACCCTGCGCAATTGATTAGAAAAAAGGCACGTCTTGCACCATTCATTTTTCTTGTCAGCAAAAGCACCAGACCAATGACGGCAAAGTTTGTCAAAAAACCCAGACCAATGGGCACCAAATGGGTCTTGCTTAATGTCAGTGTCGCAAAGTTATGGATAATGGACATGGGCAGCGTAATCTTCAATACCAGATTTGCCAAAACCCGGCTATCTTCTGCCCGAAACAATCCAACACTTTTGAGTATAAATCCCAGTGCAATGATCAGCAGAAAACCTGCAGCCTTTACAATGATCGCTTCCATCCCACAGTACCTCCCCAACAGATAATCCACAAAAAAGAAAATGGATAAAACCCTGCTTTTGCAAGATTTTATCCATTATTTCCTACCCGAAAATTGATTAGCTCAATTTTGCTTTTGCTGTGTTTACCAGTGTTGTGAAAGCAGCGGGATCAGATACAGCCAGTTCAGCCAGCATTTTTCTGTTGATGTTTACATCAGCCAGTTTCAGACCGTGCATCAGTTTGCTGTAAGAGATGTCGTTCATTCTAGCTGCTGCATTGATTCTTGTGATCCACAGACTTCTGTAATCTCTCTTTGTCTGTTTTCTGCCTGCGAAAGCAAATGCCATTGCTTTCATTACAGACTGTTTTGCTACTCTGTACTGTTTGCTTCTAGCGCCACGGTAGCCTCTAGCCAGTTTCAGTACTTTTTTATGTCTTTTTCTAGCGTTCAACGCGCCTTTTACTCTTGCCATGTTAAAGTCCTCCTAAAAAATATCCTCGAAATTATGCGTAAGGTAACAGTCTCTTTTTCACGCTGTTCAGAACAGTTTTGTCTACTGTTGTAGCGTGTCTCAGATTTCTTTTTCTCTTTCTGGACTTTTTACCAAGAATATGCTGTGTATTGGATTTCTGTCTTTTCAGCTGACCTGTTGCAGTGATTTTGAATCTTTTCGCTGCTGCTTTTTTTGTTTTCAACTTAGGCATTTCGTATTCCTCCTAAAAAACCATTTTGTTTACTGTTTTCTGCCGGCTTATCAGCCTTTGGGCGCCAGGAACATTACCAGGCTTTTGCCTTCCATCTTAGGTTCTTTGTCAATCACGCCAAATTCTGCTGTTTCTTTTGCAAAGTTTTCCAAAATCAACATACCCGCTTTGGAATGACCGATTTCACGACCTCTGAAACGGATGCTTACCTTAACTTTATCCCCGTTTTTCAAAAATTCGTTGGCCTTCTTGACCTTAACCTGAACATCATGGGTATCGATACTGGGGGACAAACGCAATTCCTTTACGTCCACTGTTTTCTGTTTCTTTCTCGCTTCTTTTTCTTTTTTCGCCTGGTCGAATTTGTACTTACCGTAGTCCATAATTCGACATACGGGCGGTTTTGCTGTCGGTGCGATTTTCACCAGATCCAGCTTTCTTTCGTCAGCGATTTTCTGGGCGTCTCTGGAAGACATGATGCCGAGCTGTTCGCCATTTTCGTCAATCAGTCTAATTTCCTTGTCCCGAATTTGTTCGTTAATCATTAAGTCAGTAATAGCCAAGCACCTCCTAAAAATTTTTTGAAATATTCCCTTTTCGGCTGCATAAAAAATAGCGCCGGAAGAAATCCGCCGCGCACACAGAAAAACAGAGGAACCCCTGTTTTGTACTACTGTATTAACCTTATCAGCCCATGCCATAAGGTGAGAAGCGGAACTTCTTCTTTGTTACCTGAGAAATTATATCACGCATTTCTCTTCGCGTCAATGTTTTTTTCAAATATTTTGAAAAAACAGAAACCCCTGATGCACAGGGGCTTCTGCTGAATGCTTTATTTATCAATCCAGAGCTTTTGTTCTAACTTCTTCCTGGATTCTTGCGATAACGTCTGCCAGATCCATCTGACCTTCTTCGCCGTTCTTTCTGGAACGCAGGGAAACTTTGTTGACTGCCTGATCTTTTTCACCAACTACGATGATATAAGGCACTCTTTCGTTTCTTGCTTCACGAATCTTATAACCGATCTTTTCAGCTCTGTAGTCTGTCTGTACACGGATACCAGCTGCATCCAGTTTGTCAGATACTTCTTTCGCATAATCGGAGAATTTTTCGGAAATAGGCAGTACTTTTACCTGAACAGGAGCCAGCCATGTAGGGAACTGACCCGCAAAGTGTTCGATCAGGATACCGATGAAACGTTCGATGGAACCGAAGCATACACGGTGAATCATAACAGGACGTTTTTTGCTGCCGTCTGCTGCTGTGTATTCCAGTTCGAATCTTTCGGGCATCTGCATATCCAGCTGGATTGTACCACACTGCCATGTTCTGCCGATGGAGTCTTCCAGATGGAAGTCGATCTTAGGACCATAGAATGCGCCGTCGCCTTCGTTTACTGTGTATTCGATATGGTTTTCTTCCAGCGCGTTGCGCAGACCGTTTGTAGCGATTTCCCAATCTTCATCGGAACCCATGCTGTCTTCAGGTCTTGTGGACAGTTCGATATGATATTTGAAGCCGAACTGTTTGTAAACGCCGTCGATCAGGCGGATAACGCCACTGATTTCGTCTTTGATCTGTTCAGGTGTCATGAAGATATGAGCATCGTCCTGGTTGAAGCAACGAACACGCATCAGACCGTGCAGAGCACCGGATTTTTCATGTCTGTGTACCAGACCGATTTCACCCATACGGATAGGCAGATCTCTGTAGGAATGCATATCCTGTTTGTAGATCAGCATGCCGCCGGGGCAGTTCATAGGTTTGATTGCATAGTCTTCATCATCGATAACTGTTGTATACATGTTATCTTTGTAGTGTTCCCAGTGACCGCTTCTGTACCACAGGTCTCTGTTCAGGATCAGAGGTGTAGAAACTTCTACATAGCCTGCTTCTTTATGGATCTGTCTCCAGTAATCCAGCAGTGTATTTTTCAGTACCATACCATTAGGCAGGAAGAAGGGGAAACCAGGACCTTCTTCAAGCATTGTGAACAGTTTCAGTTCTTTGCCCAGTTTTCTGTGGTCACGTTTTTTGGCTTCTTCCATCATTGTCAGGTAAGCTTCCAGTTCGGATGCCTTCGGATAAGCTGTACCATAGATACGGGACAGCATTTTGTTCTTTTCGCTGCCTCTCCAGTAAGCGCCTGCTACGGATGTCAGTTTGATTGCTTTTACGGGTTTTGTGCTCATCAGGTGAGGACCTGCACACAGATCTGTGAAGTCACCCTGTTTGTAGAAGGAAATCACTGCATCTTCAGGCAGATCCTGAATCAGTTCTACTTTGTAGGGTTCTTCTCTTTCTTCCATGTATTTGATTGCTTCTGCACGAGGCAGTTCAAAGCGTTCGATAGGCAGATCTTCTTTTACGATCTTCTTCATTTCAGCTTCGATAGCTTCCAGTTCTTCAGGTGTGAAAGCTTTTTCTTTATCGAAGTCATAGTAGAAACCGTCTGCAATTGCAGGACCGATTGCCAGTTTTACTTCAGGGTACAGTCTTTTTACAGCCTGTGCCAGAATATGAGATGTTGTATGACGGAAAGCGATTTTACCAGCTTCGTCTTCAAATGTGCAGATGCTTACTTCTGCATCTTTGTCTACTACATAACGCAGATCTTTTACTTCGCCGTCAACGATACCTGCACAAGCGTTTCTTGCCAGACCTTCGCTGATGGATTTTGCGATATCCAGAACGGACATTGCGCTGTCAAATTCTTTTACTACATTGTCTTTCAGTGTAATCTTCATATCCAATCTCTCCTTTTGCATGTGATTTTTTGCTTTGGAAAGTGCGATTTTTTTGCAATAAAAAAATCCCGTCCACTTTCCTTTCGGAAAAGGGACGAGAGTTATAATCTCCCGCGGTTCCACCCTTATTGTTTAGAAAACCACTCATTTTGACGATAACGGTGTCGGCCGTGCCGGATTAGGGCCACTCGGAGGTGGTTTTCGTACTCTTCTCAGGTGCAGGATACTCACAGCCACGACAGAAACTCTGCCGAGATATCCCTCTCTGACCACCCGAAAAGGACTACTGTCCTCGTCGACGTTTATATATCAGATTATATCACACAAAAATTTGCTGTCAACACTTTTTGCAAAAATTTCGCAGAAGATTTCCGGGAGCTAAAAAACATACATTTTCACCTCAGAACCACTTGTTTTTCTTAAAAAAGGCAATGCCAATGGCAATAAAAGCCACAGAAAGCAGGATGACCATCAAGTAACCATGTTCCCATCCATACTCCGGCATCTGGAAATTCATGCCGTACCATCCTGCAATGAGGGTCAAAGGCAGAAAAATGGTTGTTACTACTGTAAAGACCTTCATGGTAGTATTCAGACTGATATCCACTTCCGCTTCATAGGATTCCCGAATCTGTGTCACAGCTTCCCGCAGGTTCAGTACATTCTGATAACTGCGCTCCATCCTTCTGGAAAGCATTTTAAAAGACCGCAGTGTTTTTCCGTCAAAAATGTTATTCTCATTTTCAGTTACCACATCCAGCAGATTCAAAAACTGCTCATAATACCGCTTCATAAGCATGAGACGTTTCCGCAGATGGATGATTTCTGACACAAAATTCTTCTTCTGGGATGTAATAAGCGCCTGTTCCAATTCCAAAATTTCTTTTTCAATTTTATCAAATGCCACTTCTTCTTCCTTTGTCTGGGTTTCCAGAAAAAGATAAATCAGCCGTTGGAAAGAAATCCGCTCTCCTAGCCCTTCGGCGCAATCCCGCAAAACGTGTCTGACGTGTTGGGCTTTAGAGGTGAAAAACAATGCATAATTTTTTTCCAGATAAATAACCACACTGCCGTGGCTAATGAGGACATTGTGGAAGTCCGGCATTTCCAGACTGATGCAGTCATAATTTTCAAAACTGTCATAACGAGCAAAACCAAAGCGTCTGGCATCCTCCAGAACACGATAAGATATGCTCCGCAGACGCGCCTGCTCCTCCATCATATCATACGTAAAAATGCCGATGTACGCCCGATTTTCCGGCTGTTCCTCTACAAACTGGTAGCCGCTTTCATCAATCTGTAAATACACTGCTTCCACCCCCTCCTGCATTTCACATTATTTAAATTTTACTGCTGTGCCGTACGCCATAACCTCTGCTGCACCCTGCATGATGGCACTTGTGGAAAAGCGAATGCCTACAATGCCGTCTGCCCCCAGACGTTTCGCTTCTTCTTCCATTCTCTGCATGGCAATGTCTCTGGCTTCTTCCATCATTTCTGTATACCCCTTTAATTCACCGCCTACAATGGATTTCAGACCCGCGCCAAAGTCTTTGCCAATGTTTTTGCTTTGAATAGTGGCACCTTTTACCAAGCCTAAAACATCGTATTCTTTACCCATAACTAGTTCTGTTGTTGTCAATAACATATCCATTCGCTCCTTTCTTTATACCGTGCTTTTTTTCATCATATCACACAGTTTTTAGAAAAGAAAACATTTTATCTTACAAAAATATAAATTCTTGACACCACGAATAAGCAATAGTAAACTAAAATTAGTTTTAGTTAACTTTTAAAAAAAAAGAAAAGAGGTGAACAAAATGAAACAACACCGTTTCTGGGCTTGGGCAATGCTGTTCTGCGGATTTATGGCATTCTACACCGGTTATAAACACAAATAATTCTCACTGCATCATGAAAAATTCATGGTGCTTTTTTAAACATTCCAAAGACAAACTGCCGCAATTATCCAAATACATCCTGTCACAATGCGCACTTTCCGCCATCCTTTGATTCCCTGCCAATATCCATAAGCCAAACCAAAAACAGAAGCTAGAAATAAAATCAAAAAAATTTCCAATCCATACCAAAAGATTTTTCCCATACAGTAAATGGCTGCACAACCTACGCATAAAAACATCAGACCATGTTTGAAAGCATATTGAGCAAATCCCTCCACGGACCATGGATGAATACAGCTTTCCTCCAGTCTTTTTTCCCGTATGCCAAGAAAAATCATCGCAAAACCAAGAACAGTAAAAATCACACTTCCTATTTTTGCTATATTATCCAGGTTTCCAGAAACTGAGAGGAAATCCGTCCACTTCCATAGGCATACCATTCCCAGCAAAAACAAAACAAGCTGTACTGCTGCGAAAATTCCTCCCAGCAGAATGATTTTTCTTTTTGTTAAGTTCGCCTGAATGGCACCGGCAGCAATAGACAGCCGAAAAGCTTCCAATGCCAATCCACATAATACCAATACATAGATCATCATGGACATTTCCTCACCCCATTTCTTCTTCCCAGTATAAAGAAAAAGACCACATCTTACAGATGCAGTCTTTCATTGCTGTTTTCATTTATCATACAAAACTGTATATTTGTTTATGCTTTCTATACAATAAAGCACTTTTATCTATTTTCCTTTTCTTCACCGGAAACCTCTTTCACAACATCTTCAAAAGAAACGGTGATCAGTGACCAATGGGCTTTTTCCACTTCTTCCGCAGAAATGGGCATACCACTTTCCAGCCACTTCATCAGCAGAAACGTTTCTGCATTGGCATAATATTCTGCTAAAATTTCCGGACGGAAAAAATGAGGCACTGTTTCTGGGAAAGGTGTGCGTTTTGCAAAAACCTTCTGAATCAATGTAACAAATGCATGGAAAACGATTTCACGAAAAGAATTCTGTCCTTGTATTTTCACTGCACGCACATAAAAATCCTTTTCTTTTTCCATATTGGCAAGCATCAGGCGAATGCCCTCACGAAATAAACCTACATCAAAAAGCTGTTCTCCCGGGCGGATGATTTCTTCCGTGAAAATCCATTCCACCAGATCATACTTATCTTTGAAGTGGTTATAAAATGTTGGGCGGATAAAACCTGCCGCATCCGTAATGTCTTTGATGGTAATTTTTTCAAAACTATGGTGCAGCATCAGCTTTTTCAAGCTCTCTGCCAATATCTGCTTCGTCATTTGCGTTTTTTGATTCACCGGCATCACCTCAATTCCGCAGAATACCGATTCAGTATACCTTATTTTAACAGAAAATGCAACTTTCCCCAAGTCATCACGTATTTCCTATAAAAAATGGACAAGGTGTCATACACCTCGTCCATTTCCAGTTTTCTAATCATCGAATAACGGGAGGGAATCCCACTTTCTTCTGAACTTTTGTCAATGTTCTGGCTGCCAGTTTGCCGGCACGTTCTGCACCGTATTTGATCACTTCGTCCAGATAATCTTTGTTCTTTTCCAGTTCTTTTACACGTTTCTGAACAGGCTCCAGTTCTGCTACTACAGCTTCACCTACAGCTGTTTTGAATGCGCCATAGCCTGCACCATCGAATTCTCTTTCTGCTTCTTCCATTGTTTTGCCTGTGCAAGCACAGTAAATGTTCAGCAGGTTTGTGATGCCGGGTTTATCTTCACCGTGGCGGATTTCGCTGCCGGAGTCAGTCATGGCACGTTTTACTTTGTTCATGATGACAGCAGGTTCATCCATCAGCAGAATGGTGTTGTTTTTGTTTTCATCAGATTTGGACATCTTCTTGGTAGGTTCCTGCAAAGACATGATTCTTGCGCCAACCTTGCCGATATATGCTTCAGGAATCTTGAATGTTTCGCCGTAAATGCCGTTGAAACGTCCTGCAATATCTCTGGTAATTTCCAGATGCTGACGCTGGTCTTCCCCTACGGGTACCAGGTCTGTCTGGTACAGCAAAATATCAGATGCCATCAATACAGGATATGTGTACAAACCTGCATTGATATTGTCTGAATGTTTTGCAGCTTTATCTTTGAACTGTGTCATACGGTTCAATTCACCCATATAAGTGAAGCAGTTCAAAATCCAGCCCAGTTCTGCGTGCTGAGATACATGAGACTGATAGTAAATAGTATTTTTTTCAGGATCGATGCCTACTGCCAGATACTGTGTCAACAGATCCCTTGCCTGCTTGCGCAGTTTCACAGGGTCCTGACGAACGGTGATAGCGTGCATATCTACGATACAGTACAGGCAGTCATAATCATCCTGCAAATTTGTCCAGTTCTTCAATGCACCCAAATAGTTCCCCAAAGTAATCATGCCAGAAGGCTGCATGCCACTGAATATTCTTTTCTTTTCTTCCACTTTCGTTTCCTCACTTTCTATCAAAAATTATTTCTTTTCGTCAAATTCGGCATCAATATATCCGTCATCAACGGGAATGACAAACACGCATACCACGTAAACGATTAAGCCAATGAACCCGCTGGTCAGCAAAGATACCAAAACCCAAATCAGACGTACCAGTGTTGCGTCGATATTGAAGTATTCCGCCAAACCGCCGCAAACACCGGAGATTTTCACATTATTTTTAGAACGATATAACTTCTTCATATTCAAAACCTCCTGTTTATTTTTTCTTTAAATAATCATGTTCCAAAAAACTAAAGTATTGGTTTTCCGCAACAATGATATGGTCTGCCACTTCTATGCCGATTTCATGTAGAATTCTTGCCATACGTGCAGTTAATTCCACATCGGAAAAAGATGGCATCAGCGTTCCACCTGGATGGTTGTGCATCAGGATCACAGAAGAAGCCTGATAACGCAGGGCAGCTTCCACCACCAGTCTGGGATGCACCACAGATTCATCTATCGTGCCTTCCGAAATCATGCATGTGTGTATCAATTGCTTCCGATTATCCAAGCATACGACATAAAATCGTTCATAATGATAATGGGAAAGCAGATCTACAGCAAAAGCGCCTGCGCGGGAAACAGAATCCAAAACAGGTTTATCCCGCCATTTTTCCTGCTGCAAACGATGTGCCAACGCACTTTGCAAAACCAACAGCACTGCTGTACTTTCTTTTACACCACATCTGCGGCTGATGTCCGCTGGATCTGCAGAAAGCAGCATAGAAAGTGTTCCAAATTCAGCCAACATCTTATGCGCCAGCGGATTCACATCTCCCCGCGGCACAGCATAATACAGCAATAATTCTAGTAATTCATGGTCTGCAAAACCCTTCGCACCTTCAGCCAAAAATCGCTGACGCATGCGCTCCCGATGCCCCTTATGCACATTTTCGCTCATTTACTTCCCTCAATTTCCAGATATTTTGTCAGCTCGCCAAAATTACCTCCATAAATGATTTTCAGTAATTTTTCCAGACGACGCAGGCACTTTTTCACCAGTTCTTCTGTGATAACGCCTTCATCCAGCATATCTGCCAGCTCTGCCAAATCAACAACCTTTACAAATCCCGAATCGTAAACAATGACATCTGCCAACAGGTCTGTAAAAAGATAGCTGTTTTCCTGGGCATCATAGGTAGTATCAATGATATCACAATAATAATATACCAATTCCTCTTGATCATTCAGAAACTTACTGACTTTATAGCCGTCTTCCAAAAAATAACAGGATACACCGTGGCTGAATTTTGCCTTTGGACGAAAAACATTCCATTTTGTGACGATTACCTTTTCATCCTGATAAACTAAAATATCATCCCGCAGCAAAATGGTTTCCTGCGGCATAAAACGTTTTCTATATAACACCGGGTGTCCCATACGCTATCCCCTTTTCTATTACTCTGTAAATGGCAGTACATCACAAATGGAAACCTCTGAAGGCTTTGTCCGCAGCGGACCAAACTGAGGTACAATGCTCTGGAAATGTGCTGTTGCACGATGTTCCTCCAGTGCCTTCATGTCCTGATATTTTTCTACAAAATAATAAACACAGGCATCAGCCTGGTCTGCAACCAAATCATAAGCAATGCAACCGGCTTCTTTTCTTGTAGCCAAAACCAGTTTTTCCGCCAGTTCTGTGAATTCTTTCTGCTTTCCTTCCATTAAGGTGTTTTTTGCAATCAGCATAATCATATTGCATCTTTCCTTTCTTCATGCTGTTCGCCATGATACATATATGAAATTATAATGAATTTTTTAGAAAAAAACAAGGCAGCAAAGAAAAATGTATAAAAAAATAAAACCCTGCTGACCAAAGCCAGCAGGGTTTTCGTACAACCTGTAATTTTATTTTTTATGAAATTAGATAGGCAGTGTTTTGCCTTCTTTTTTCCAATCATGGAATTCAGCAGCTGCTGTAAACAGTGCGTCTGTGGAGGAGTTCAGACCTGTTTCGCAAGAGTCCTGAACAACGCCGATGATGAAACCTACACCTACAACCTGCATTGCGATGTCGTTACCGATACCGAACAGGGAGCAAGCCAGAGGAATCAGCAGCAGGGAACCGCCGGCAACACCGGAAGCACCACATGCGGAAATTGCTGCTACAAAGCTCAGCAGAACTTTCATTGCCAGAGGTACTTCCATACCCATGGTATTTACGCATGCCAGTGTCATAACTGTGATTGTGATCGCTGCACCTGCCATGTTGATTGTTGCGCCCAGAGGAATAGAGATGGAGTAGTTGTCTTCATCCAGACCCAGGGATTTACACAGGCTCATGTTAACAGGGATGTTAGCAGCAGAACTTCTTGTGAAGAAAGCTGTTACGAAAGATTCTCTCAGGCATTTGAATACCAGTTTGTAAGGGTTCTGTTTGATCTGAGTGAACACGATGATAGGGTTCAGGATCAGAGCAACAAATGCCATACAGCCAACCAGGATAGCCAGCAGTCTGCCGTATTCTACGAAGATTTCCAGACCGTTTGTGGAAACTGTTGTGAATACCAGACCCATGATACCGAAAGGAGCAAAGCTGATTACCCATCTAACTGCCTGAGAAACAGCTTCAGAGAAATCGAACAGTGCTTTCTTTGTTGTATCAGATGCAGCTTTCAGAGCCAGACCGAAGATAACAGCCCAAGCCAGGATACCCAGGTAGTTCGCATCAACGATGGAACCCAGAGGGTTTGCTACGATGTTTGTCAGCAGGTTTGTGAATACTTCTGCCATACCGCCAGCTGCTTCGTATCCTTCAGCAGCTGCAACGTCACCCAGAGGCAGTGTTACATGGATGAAATGGCAGGCAATTACCGCTACTACCGCTGCAAGGAATGTACCTATCAGATACAGGATAACAACACGACCCATGGTTTTGCCTCCGCCTTCGTTACCGCAAGCCAGAGCTGCAATTACCAGGAAAAATACCAGTACAGGCGCGATTGCTTTCAGAGCGCTTACAAACAGAGTACCCAGAATGCCGATTCCTGTTACACCAGGAACAGCCAGACCCAGGATAGCACCCACAATCAAGCCACAAATAATACGTTTTACTAAGCTAATGCTATTCCACTTACTAAGAATGTTTGTCATGATTATGATTCTCCTATTAAATTATAAATGTTCAATATTGCGTTTTGTCAGGTTGTACGAACTTAATATTGAAAGTATTTTTGCCTCCCCTTTTATTGGCAGCAACCAAATACTTTTTCACAAAGCTTTTTACCTGTCGGTGTTACAGCCAGACCGCCTTCTGCTGTTTCTTTCAGTGTAGAAGACATAGCATCACCGATTTTCTTCATTGCAATAATAACTTCATCGGCGGGAATCGCACTTTCAATTCCTGCCAGCGCCAGTTCTGCCGCAACAAATGCATTGGCAACACCAGCTGCGTTTCTCTTGATGCAGGGGATTTCTACCAGACCTGCAACAGGGTCACAAACCAGACCCAAAATATTTTTCAATGCAATGGCGCATGCATGTTCACACATCTTAGGTGTACCGCCACAGATTTCTACGATAGCAGCAGCTGCCATAGCGCTTGCTGCACCGCATTCTGCCTGACAGCCACCTGCTGCACCAGCAATGCTTGCGTTGTTTGCAATGACCATACCCACAGCAGATGCTGTGAACAATGCCATTACCACGTCTTCATTGGGAATGTTTCTGCTTTCGGAAATGGTCAGCAGAGCAGAAGGCAAAATACCACAGCTGCCTGCTGTAGGCGCCGCAACAATTCTGCCCATACAAGCATTGGTCTGAGAAACAGCCAGTGCTTTTGTCATGGCATCCCCAAAGATTTTACCGCAGATATTTCTGTTTTCCTGTACTGCACGCATCATTTTGTATGCGTCGCCGCCAGTCAAACCACTTGCGGAACGTTTGTCTGGATCCAGACCTTCCTCTACAGATTCACGCATAACCTCTAAAGAGCGTTCCATCTGCGCGTACAGAGCTTCTTCTGTGCTTTCTGTAGCTTCAGCCTGTTCACGCAGGATGATTTTGGAAAGAGGTTCGTTTGCCTGTGTTGCTGCTGCAACCAGATCTGCCAAAGAATCGTATTTAAACATAGTTTCACCTCTCTCCTTAAATTGCTTTCAGAATGGTGCAGGAGAAAATATGAGGATTTTCCAGAATTGCATCCTGCACGGATTCATTGATATCACCATCGATTTCGATGGTCATAACAGCCGTACCGCCCTTGTGGTCTCTGCACAGAGAGAAGCCATGAACGTTTACGCCTTTTTCTGCCAAGATTTTTGTAACAACCGCAATCATACCTGGAATATCCTGATGAGGGATTACCAGTGTATCAGATTTCCCGTTGATGGAAACTGCGGTGCCATTGATTTTATTGATGACAATGTTGCCGCCGCCAACAGAAGCGCCCTGTACCTGTGCAGTTCTTCCTTCTGCATCTTCCAGAGTGATTTCTGCTGTATTGGGGTGAGCACCATCGATATCTGCTTCTTCAAATTCGAATGCCAGACCTTCTTCTTTTGCCACATCCATGCTGACACGAATGCGTGCATCATCTGTATCCATACCCAAAATGCCCGCAATAACCGCTTTATCTGTACCATGTCCTTTGTATGTTTTCGCAAAGGAACCACTGAAACGGATATGGGCTTTTACAGGTGTCGCGCCCAGAATGGACCGTGCATACTTACCAATACGCACAGCACCAGCTGTATGGGAACTGGATGGACCAATCATGATCGGACCGATAATGTCAAATGCCTGTAACATAATATCCTCCCCTATTCATTCTTTTAAACCTTCCCAGAAATCTTAAAGTTTTATTAAAATCTTAAGATTTTGGTCACTACAATTATATATGATAAAATTCTACAAAGTCAATAGAAATAGCAAAAAAAGTTTACAACGGAAGGACATTTTCATACATTGCTCAAACATTTGTCTTTGTACGAAAGACAGTACAAAAATTTTTATGATTTCTACTAAAAATACTATGTCTTTTTTTGCCAATTCTCCCAAAATTATAAACTAATTTAATTTTACCAATTGATTTTTTCTATTGTTTCATAAAATTCATTGTTACTTTTTGACTGCAATAAAAAAGTGATAAAACCGAAATATCAGGTTTTATCACTTTTTTTGTTCAAAATTAACCTTTTACAACTTCATCTTTGGGCAAAAGTACATGTAATACAATTGCAACAACTGCTGCAGGCACAATGCCGGAACCACCAAAGATCAGCTGCAGTGCCTGAGGTGCTTTTGCCAAAATTGCGCTGTTTGCGCCAATACCATAACCAACGCCCAGTGCTACAGACAGAATGGTCAGGTTTCTAGGTGTCATAGGTTCTTTTGTAACCAGCTGGATACCGCTGACTACGATAGAGGAAAACATCATAACTGCTGCGCCGCCCAGAACAGCCTGAGGCATGATGGAAACCAGTGCACCCAGTTTGGGGATCAGACCGCACAGAATCAGGAATACTGCACCTGTAGCCAGCGCCATACGGTTAACAACTTTTGTCATAGCAACCAGACCAACGTTCTGGCTGAAAGAAGTGTTTGGCAGTACACCGAAAATAGCAGCAAAAGTGGAGCCTAAACCGTCACAGATAACGCCACCGGACAGTTCTTTGTCAGTTGCCTCTCTACCCATACCACCTTCCATAACACCGGAGATGTCACCAACAGTTTCTACAGCTGTTACAACGAACATGATCAATACCGGTACAATGGCTCTCCAGTCAAAAATGATCTTCACTGGCATCAGTGCAGGTACTGCAAACCAGCTTGCTTCTCTGACTTTATCCCAGTTCAGCACCCAAGCCTTTGTGTATTCCACGCCGTCTGCTGTCACACCTGTTGTAGGCAGTACAAAACCCATGATGAAAGCAACGATATAACCAGCAATGATACCGATCAGAATAGAAGATGTGCTTGTAAAACCTTTTGTGCCATGTTTTACAATCAGGATAACCACCAGTACAAATGTAGCCAGCAGCAGGTTTTCAATGGAACCATAGTCTGCTGCGCCGCTGCCGCCGCCAAAAGAAGCGATACCAACGGAAATCAAAGACAGCCCGATGGACAATACAACGGTACCTGTTACAACAGGCGGGAAAAATCTACGCAGGGGTTTCAGGAAAAATCCCAGTACGCCTTCCATCAAACCGCCGATAATGGATGCCCCCATAATAGCACCGTAAGCAATAACACCGCCGCCCATATTGGCAACGACGCTGTTAAATACGCCGATAAAGCCGGAACTTGTCCCCATGATAATGGGTACCTTCCCACCAACGGGACCGATGGCAAAAAGCTGAAGCAATGTTACCAAACCTGCAACCAACATAGCATTTTGCAGCAGGCTAACCTGCAGATCCGCAAATTCACTGCCAACGCCCAAACCACATGCGCCTGTGATGATCAGCAATGGTGTCAGGTTCCCTACAAACATGGCAAGTACATGCTGCAGTCCCAGTGGAATTGCCTGACGCAGAGGCATTTTTCCTTCAAAGGAATATGCCGTTCCAGATAAAACTTTTGTGTCTTTCATAGTCCTCTTCCCTCACATACCTTTTACTTGAATTTTTACCAAAACTCATTTTATTTGATTTTTCGACAAATGTAAACACTTGTCATAAAAAAATCCTGTTTTTCTTTTTCCACAAACAGGATTTCTTAGCTTTTTATGGGAAATATGCCCTTTTCCGTAACCAGAAAATCCCCTTTTTGGTCAAAAGTTTCTGACGGAATTTCATCCAACATCAGTTTTTCTCTGCAAATTACAACACGAACGCCATTGCATCTTTCCAAATATCTATCATAATATCCGCCGCCATATCCCAACCGATTACCTTTTCTGTCACAGGAAAGGCACGGCAGGATAATCAGATCAATCTGTTCCGGCATCAGCACCTTACATTCTTCCTTCGGTTCCATAATGCCGAATTTTCCCACTTCCAAATCTCCTTCTTTTGTAATGATATATGCTTCCATATGTCCTTTTTCCAGACATTTTGGCACGGCTACTTTCTTATGATGTTTCCATGCATACTGAATGATGGAATGGGTATCAATTTCCGACGGTGTACCAACAAAACAAAATATGGATTTTGCTTTTTGAAAAACTTCCATTTCACACAAAAAAGCAAAAATCTTCTGACTGGCTTCTTCATTATATTCTTTCGTAAGCACAGCTATTTTTTTCTGTATTTTCTTACGGCATTGCTTCTTTTCCATTTTTTTATCCATATTTTACGCCTCCTTCTATATAGAAAAGAATCCAAAACACCACAGCGTTTTGGATTCCTCATTCTTTATGCAGCAGACTTCCGCAGTTCCAGAGCCACTTTTTCTTCTCTCCGGCGCAGGATGCCACTCATACATTTCAAATATACCAATACAGATACCCCTGCACTAATCAAGTCAACAGCAGGTTCTGCAAAAAAGACATTCTCAATCCCAAACAGCAACGGGAAAATCATCATTGCCGCAAAATAGAGCAGCTTTCTGAATGTAGAAAGTACAATGGAATATTTAACTGCAGACAAACCTGTAAAGCCATCCACAATGGTATACTGCACAGCCAGAGGCAAAATCATCAGTGTCATAATCTTAATGGCCTTCATAGACAATTCCATATAAAAGGCATCATTTGTAAACAGTCTTACGAAATATGATGAGAAAACATGTGCCACCACCATCATCACAGCTGTAAAGATCAGGCAAAGAATCAGTGTATATTTCTGTCCGCTTCTGACACGATCCATCTGGCAAGCACCATAGTTAAATCCCAGAATTGGCTGTGTAGCCCCTGTCATACCGCCCATAGGCAGTGTAACCATCAGGAAGAAGCTCTGTGCAATGGTATTGCAGGTTACCAGCTGGTCACCATATCCAGGACCGCCATAATGCTGCAAAACCATATTCATGGCAATGATCAATCCACTATCCAGCGCCACAATAATAAAAGGAGAAAGCCCTGTCAATAAAACTCGAAACATCAATGTCCGGTTATAGCCGCCAAAAGTAATGCGTACTGGCGGTCTTCTGCCGAAAAGGAACAGCAGTACAAATGCACAGGATACCATCTGCGCAATGACTGTTGCCACGGCGGCACCAGCTACTCCCATATTACATCCAAAAATAAATACAGGGTCTAAAACGATATTTGTAATTGCCCCCACAACGACAGACATCATAGCGATTTTAGAATATCCCTGACAGATGATGAACGTGTTCATCCCCATGGATAATATAGCAAAAATACTACCTGCCGCATAAATGGTCATGTAGGTATTTGCATAG
Organism: Anaerotignum lactatifermentans; assembly: GCF_014982935.1. NCBI lineage: Bacteria > Bacillati > Bacillota > Clostridia > Lachnospirales > Anaerotignaceae > Anaerotignum > Anaerotignum lactatifermentans. The sequence goes on from NZ_JADCKK010000036.1 coordinate 23,489, forward strand.
GGAAACGTCACTTCACTGGCACCAAACAGCATCAGCAATGGCTGCTTGAACAAAATCACCAGCAGGGTAATCACAACTGCCATGACAATCATCATCAGAAAACAGTTTGCCATGATCTGAGAGGCACCCTTTCGGTCATTCTCCCCCATTTTGATACTCATCAATGGAGAGCCACCAATGCCAACCCACATAGAAAAGGAAGTGATGAGGGTAACAATCGGTCCGCAGATCCCAACACCAGCCAGTGCCGTGGCGCCAATCTCTGGAATATTCCCAATGAAAATTCTATCCACAATGCTGTACAACACATTAATAAACTGTGCCAACATCGCTGGTATGGCAAGGCGTACTACCAATCCTGCCATGCTGTCTGTGCCAAGGTTATTTTCTCTGCGCATACGGCTCCCTCCATCCCTGATTTTTGCAATAGAAACGGATAAAACATAACACATTCCCATATCCGAAGTCAACCATTTTTCCAAAAAGAAACATGCCTTTTTCTGCTGAAAAATATCGCTGTTTACCCGTGAAAATTGGTGAAATTCCTTTCGGAATTCTCCTTGACATTTACTGTCCCACCCCTTATAATGATATAGCATTCACGGAATGCTTCGTTTGATACACTAACGCTAACAAGGGTATATTCTTGTTAGCGTTTTTTTTGCAAGGAGGATTTTATGGAAAACAACACATTTCTGGAAGGAAAAATTGCTGCGCCCCTGATTCGTTTTGCAATCCCACTGATGATGTCGCTGGTACTACAGGCTTTATACGGCGGCGTTGACTTGATGGTCGTAGGGAAATTTGGTACCACCGCAAGCATTTCCGCTGTTGCTACCGGCGGACAGGTCATGCAGGCAGCAACTGTCATCATTACTGGCTTAACCATGGGTGTAACGGTACTGCTGGGGCAAGCCATCGGTGCAAAAAAACCGGAAGAAGCTGCCCATATTGTTGCTGGACAGATCAAACTGTTCACCTGCATTGCTTTGCTGATTACAGTGGTTCTTGTTTGTTTTGCAAAACAGGCATCTCTGCTGATGCGTGTTCCCGAAGAAGCCCTGCCCGAAACCATTACTTACATTCGCATTTGTGCTTCTGGTATGATTTTCATCACCGCTTATAACTCTGTCAGCGGCATTTTCCGTGGTATGGGCAACTCCAGATCTCCATTTTTATTTGTATTGATTGCCTGTACCATTAATATCATTCTGGACTTTGTTTTTGTTGGGCTGTTCCACATGTCCACAGCAGGTGCGGCACTGGCAACGGTCATTGCACAGGCAAGCAGCTTTTTCTTCTCCATTGTTTATATGAAATACACCAAAAAGCGTCGCCTGCCCTTCCGCTTGAAACTTTCTGACTTCAAGCAAAAAGGCGCTGTCCGCAGAATCATTTCTTTGGGTCTGCCCATTGCCGCGCAGGATTTTCAGGTAACGGTATCTTTTTTGATCATTACATCCATCCTCAACTCTCTGGGGGTTGTTGCTTCCGCCAGCGTCGGCATTGCGGAAAAACTTTTTGTTTTCCTTGCGCTGGTACCCATGAGCTTCATGTCTGCCCTTTCCGCTTTTGTTGCGCAGAACGTTGGGGCAAACAACATCAGCCGCGCCACAAAGGCATTCTTTGTAGCAGTAAGAATCTCTTTCTGCTGTGGATTCATGGTGTTCCTGCTGACATTCCTGCAAGGAGATTTTCTGGCGTCTATCTTTACCAATGACCCGGAAGTTATTGCATCCACCCAGTTATATCTGAAAAGCTGTTCCTTTGAATATCTGCTGACAGCCATCAACTTCTGTATGCTGGGCTATTTCAACGGCAGAGGCAGAACAAAGTTTGTTTTGCTTCAGGGGGTTTTGACCGTATTCTTGGTACGTATTCCCCTTTCCTATTTCCTCAGCCGTCTGCCGGGCACGAACCTGCTCATCATTGGTATTGCGGTACCTATGTCTGCCCTCTTTGAACTGCTTTTGTGTATTGGCTTCTTTATCAAATTACAGAAAGAAAAGAAAGTGGTTATGCCCTAACTACAGGAAATATAAAAGGCACGAAATTCCAATGAACAGGTCCAGTAAAAACGGACAATGACAAAAAGCCCCCTTATGTAGGATAATAGAACTACATAAGGGGGTCTCGCTATGTCCGGAAAAAAAGGAATGAAAAAGTATCCAGCGGGGATACGAGAGGAAGTTGTATCACGAATCAGAGCAGGAGAAAGTCAGCGTGCTTTAAGTCAAGAGTATGGGATTAGTCGATGGGCAATTCACTGCTG
>NZ_JADCKK010000037.1:0-22824 GCF_014982935.1 Anaerotignum lactatifermentans
CGCCTGTTATTGACATGCCATCTTTTGGATGGTATATATAAAACAAAGGTGGAGTGCTTCATTTCAAAGCATTCCACCCAGTCTTATCATAGAAGAATCTTATTTACAGACTTTTCTTCATACCCTCGGATTTTGGCTTTCTTATTTTATTAAGATTGTATTTGTTATGTTTTCTTATGAAGGTAGCCGTTGCAATTCCCCTTAAGAAATCAAGAAAAAGGAAAATCAATGTTTTCTTAAGGGGAAGTTGCTTTGTCAAAGGCTCATTTCATTCAAGCCTTTGACGAGTAGACAGAAGTATAAAGCAGGAGTTCCATCAGATTGTACTCTTTGAAACTCCTGCTTTTTCCCATGGGATTCCAGTTGGGAAACCCACACCGCAAAGAGATGCGGGCAACCATTTATGGCTGACATTTACAGAGCAAATGTGTTGACTCTTTGTTTCCCAAGCCCTTCCACGTTCTTGAAAAGGTATAAAATTTATTTTTTAATAGTTTAAGAGGAAGATTTCTTTTTTGAAATCTTCCTCTTTTTATAGTATCATTTTTCGTACTGCGCCATGAATTTTTGCAGGTTATTGTAAAACACATCTTCTATTTCTTTTTCCGTCAATCCGCTGGTGATTACTTTTTGCATCTCGATGGTGGGATGATGGAAAGGGGCGTCGGTGCCAAAGAAAATCCGGTCACTGCCTACAGTTTCATAGGCTTCTTTGATTTTGGAATTCATGGGCATACCGGACATTTCCAGATAGAGGTTGGAATAGCGTCTTGCCATTTTCAAAGCGGCGTCGATGTAAACACCGTGCCCATGCCCCATGTGGATCATAACGATATTTACATCAGGGAACCGTTCTGCCAGCAGAGCAATGCTCCAAGGCAGGGCATAAGGTGCGTGACCGCTGTGGATGAAAACAGGAATATGCAGTTCTCTGGCGGCTTCCATGATGGGGTCAAGGCATTCCGCGTCTGCCACGTAGGCATGGCGAAGGGGGTTCAGCTTAATACCGGAAAAACCCTTGTTCTGCACCAAATCATAAATTTCCTGAACGGACTTTTCGCCCTCCAAAGGATTGGCGTATACCAGACCCCAGAAACGATGGGGATATGCTTCCATAGCTTCTTTTGTGCGGAAATTGTCGTCACTTCCCGTGCTGCAAAGAACGGTTTTTTCGATTTCACAGTCGTCCATCTGCTGTACCAGTTCTTCTGCGGTGATGGCAACATTTGCCCAGCCGCCGAATGTGCCCACATGGGCATGTGCGTCTAATTTTTTCATATATCTACATCTCCTTTACTTTTCGTAAAATGCCAGTGGTGCCCAAAACACCCATGAATATAGAAGTCAGTACAAGACCGAAAGCTGTCTGTACCAGAAGTCCCGGTGTCATGACCATGGCGGTGGCAAAGCCGTAATAGAAAATCTTCACGGCTGTGTAGCCCATGATCTGGAAAATACCCCCCAGCACTGCTCCAGCCAGCCAATTTCCCTTGTGGTGCCATTTGTTGATGACATAACCCATGATGAGTGCCATGAATGCTTTGATGAGAAACGTTGGCAGTACCCACTGCATATATCCTCCCAGCAGGTCAGCCAGTGCGGCGCCGATGCCTCCAGCCCATGCGCCTTTTCTGCCTCCCAAAAGCAATACACTGATGAGAATCATACAGTCCCCTAGATGGCTGTAACCGTTTGGTCCCGGTATTTTCAGCACATAAATGGCTACAAATACCAATGCCGCCATAACGGCGGTTTTTGTCAGTTCTTTCGTTCGCAAGATATCCGTCCTTTCTTGTATGTGTTTCTGTACAAGAGGATATCAGAAACTGGAAGGAGAAACCAGAGAATGTCAGACCACAATGGAAAATGTATGGATACAATATGGTATAAATGTATGGGTACAATTAAAGACAATAAAAAAAGCCGAAAATCTTTTTCAGATTCTCGGCTTTGTATTTTCTATCAGGCTTCCTCTGTTTCTTCTTCCACGGGAGCGGGGAAATTCTGTTCCTTGGCTTTGAAGCCGCCGCCTTCTGCTTCGGTGTTTTTTACCAGAGAAGTGAGGATGGTGCCATAAAGATGGCTCACGTTTTTCCGCCAGTTCCGGCAAATGGCTAGCGCCTGCTGTTTGGAAACAACGGAAACGCTGATTTCCATCAAGACGTTGCCGTCGTCGTCATTCAGCCCGCATTTTACCAGAAAATCATCGTTGATTTCCGGGAAATAATTGGCGGTAACGGCGTATTCCGCGCGGATGCGTTTGCTGTTTTCCTGCACGTAAGTATTGATTTCGTTTTTGGCGTGTTCGGAAATATGGTTCAGAAAGTAATTGACGATTTCGTCGCCTTCGTCAGTGAGGGTATAGCGTGTGTTGTTCTGCTCCCATGATTTTTCCAGCCAGCCGGCGTCCACCAGTTCTGTCAGATACTGCTGGATGGAAAAATAGTCCATATAATTTTTTTCCAGCAAAAACTGGCAAATCTCACTGTTTGACAAAGCAATGCCCATTTTCTGCAAAAGATGCAGGATGATCAGCTTATGCTCCGCTAACTGCCGAATGGATTCTTCGGACATGGAACCCCCTCCTTTCTGTACTGCTAACCCTAATCATAACATATTTTTGTGAAAAGAAAAACATAAAATACGAAAAAAATCGAAAAATAGCGGTTTTTGCCTATTTTTCCCCAAAGTCCATGCCCTGACGGATATTCCGCTGCCGCAGGGTCTTATGGATGGTGTTGAGGACATGGCGCTTGTTCAGGCTCCACAAAGGCGCCAGCAGGATGTTTTTATCCCCGTCACCTGTCAGCCGGTGCAGGACGATATCCGGACGCAGACGGGCGATGCAGGCGCAGAGCAGGTCGATATACTCCTCCAGTGTCAAGGGCGTATACTGTCCGCTGCGGTACAGTTCCGCCAAGTCTGTATGCTCCAAGACGTGAAGCAATTGCAGCTTTACCCCTTCAATGGGCAGGCTGTTGATGTAGTCCATGGTTTTCAGCAAATCTTCTTTTGTTTCTCCCGGCAGTCCCAAAATGACATGAGCCACCACCGAAATGTCATGGGCGGCAAGGCGTTTTACAGCGTCGGTGAAAACGTCGTTGTCATATCCACGGCGGATGAAATGGGCAGATGTTTCTTTTGCTGTTTGCAGTCCTAATTCCACCCAAAGTTTTGTTTTGCTGTTCATCTCCGCTAGCAATTGGATTACATCATCTCCCAGACAGTCAGGACGTGTGGCAATGGAAAGCCCCACAATGTCCGGCTGGGACAGGGCTTCTTCGTATTTCTGCCGCAGAGTATCCACAGGGGCGTATGTATTGGTGAATGCCTGAAAATAAGCGATGTACCGGGGATGCTCCCACTTGGCGGAAGTCTGGGATTTTCCCTTTGCAATTTGCTCCCTGATGGAAAGGGCAGCGCTTTCTGCAAAATCACCGGAGCCGCCTGCGGAACAGAACAGACAGCCGCCAGTGCCGATGGTGCCGTCACGGTTGGGACAGGTGAAACCGCCGTCCAGTGAGATTTTGGCAGTTTTGCCGCCGAATATGTTTCGGTAATAGGTATTTAGGTCACGATAAGGTTTTTCGTCCATAACAAAACCGCCTTTCTTTTGGTTTATCCATTTGTTTCTGCCGCAGGTTCTCGCAGACATCCATCACATGCTGCCACAGGACATCGTCTTTCCCTGCCGCCAGCAGCAGAAAAAGAAAATCCGTTTTGGTGCTTTCCAGAAAATCCTCCGCTTCCGCAGGATTTTTCGCCAGCAGGAATTTTTCCATACTGTCTGCCGTCAATGCCATGGGGATGCAGCTTTCCATTTGGGTCAGTATGCCGCCGACGGTATCCTTGCCGCAGGGCAGGGCGGAAAGGTGTCGATACAAAGCGTGGCTGTTGAGAAAATACAGATTGCCTGCCTGCCAGTTCGTCAAACTTTGACGCAGCAGAGAGAAACAGCCGCAAAGAGTTTTGCGGCTTATGATTTCATGGGTTTCCATTGCCAATATCCTCCGAAAAAAATGTTGTATTTCTTCCCTAGGATATGTGGTTTTGAAAGATTTATATTGTCAGTTTTTTACGCTTCTTCTACCAGTTTTTTCAATTCTGCAATGAGCATAGCATTGTCCTCGGGACGGAGGATGCAGAAACGCAGGAAACTTTCATCCAGAAAAGCGAAGCTGGAAGCGTCACGGATGAGCATTTTTTTCACGATGAGTTTTTCAAAAAGCTCTGCGGCAGTGATTTTGTCTGTCAGCAGCTTCAGCAGAATGAAGTTGGCAGAGGAAGGATATGCCTTGATATTTTTCCATGTAGAAAATTCTGCCAGCGCTTTTTTGCGCTCGTCGGAAATGAGTTTCTTTGTGGTGTCATGGAATTCTTTGTCTGTGAAAAGACGTTCGCCGGCAAAAGCAGCCAGAGAGTTTACGCTCCAAGGGTCCTGATTGGTCTGAAGGCGGTTACGGAAAGCTTCGTTGGAAGATACGCCGTAGCCAAGACGGATGCCCGGTGCCGCAAAGAACTTAGATGTACCACGGATGACAAAGAGGTTGTCAAACTCCGCAGCCAGAGGAATGGCGCAGATTTCATCCAGATTGTCGGCAAATTCCAGATAGGTTTCGTCAATCATGACGGAAGCCCCTGTTTCTTTGCAGTGGGTCAGAATGGTGCGCAGCTGGGATACAGTCAAAGCGGAGCCTGTGGGGTTATTGGGATTGCAGGCAACGAACATGCCGATTTCCGGTGTCAATGCTGCCAGCAGGGCATCCAGATCAATGACAAAGTCGTCCTCTGCTTTCAGAGGGAAATAATCGAATGTGCCGCCGGTGAGAGAAACTTCCCGTTCGTATTCGCTGTAAGCAGGGCCCATGATAAGGCTTTTTTTCGCGTTGACGGTCTTGATGAATGTGCCAATGAGTTCTGTGGAGCCGTTGCCAACCACGATATGTTCGGGATTTGCGCCGGTGTATGCACCGATGGCTTCCCGCAGAGCGGTGTAATGTTTGTCTGGATAAGTGGAAATGATGTCCAGATTCTGGGCAAGTGCTGTTTTCACAGATTCAGGAAAGCCCAGAGGGTTGATGTTGCCGCTGAAATCCAGAATTTCCGCTTTGGAGATGCCGTATTTTCTTTCGATGGCGTCCAGATCGCCGCCATGCTGATGCATCAGAGGTTTTGTTTCCATGATTTATCTTAAGTCCCTTCTTATATGGTAATAATGTTAATAAATTTCGTCGATCTGTTCCATTTCGGTGATTTTTTCGCTTTGTCTGCGAATACGAGGATACATGAGGTAAGGATTGCTTGCCTTTTTCTCCAGCACCTCAATGGTGAGAGCACCAGCTTTGCCGGAAGGCGGTGTCAGTGTCCACACATCGCCGATATGTAAAGGCAGATCACCCAGTGTCAGACCGTCTGTTTTGTTGATGGCGCGCTTGGAAGCGGCTGGTGCGTATTCCATGGGGAAGCCGTTGTCATCGGGGATGGACAGAACGTATTCCCGTGTGTCTTCCATGGCAAAAGCGGCGAAGATGTCACAACAGAAATCATGGAGTAGATTTTCTGTGGAAAGTTCCGCTTCTTTCCAGAGGTTTTCGTCCTTCTGCAATGTGGCGCGGAGAGAAACCACATCGGTCACCAGTTCAAAACGCAGCATTTCTTCGTAATACCGCAGTTCCAGTTCCGGTGTGATGGCTTCCATGATGCGCTCAAAGGAAATGTTTTTGGGCATTTTCTGCTTATTGACAGAAAGCTTTTCTTTTGCCGTCAGTTCCATGCCGATGGCTGTCAGACTGCAATAGGAAGGTGGTGTGAACAGCTCCGCACCGGGATTATGGTGCATGAGGAACAGTGCCGCCAGATTATTGATGTTCTGATAAAAACGGAAGGCTGTGAAGGAAATGGGGCGCACCACATGGAAAAAGTGCCCAAGAGGCGTGAATACCCATTTGTCCATCATAATGCCCGCAAAGAGGAAAGAGGATACAATGGACTGTTCTTCTTCCGTCAGTTCATTAGGCGGCGTTTTCCAGATGCTTTCCAGATCGATGTCCACCCGTTTATAAAAGTCTACAAAGACCTGATCGATGTCTATGTGGTTTTCCAGATACTGATAGAAAAAGCTGCTGCTGACCATGCCCGGTTCCAAGTCCATGGTGTATTGGAGCCGTTCCGCCGCCAGTGCGCAGCCTTCCCAAAGGAGGGTATCCAGCGCTTCTTTGGGTTCTTTTCCAAAGAAAGCGTCGGCTTTCGGGCTTTTGGTCACTTTATGGATATGGATGGCAGGAACTTTCTGGAAAAAGCCCATCTGCTGACACAGCCGTGTGAGATATTCCAGATAAAAGCCGTCAGGCAGTGTGATTTTTTGCAGCAGTTCCGCTCTGTCCTCCGGCAGGAAAAAGCCGTTTTCGTCAACGGTGCAGTCCGGCAGACAGGCATCCAGTATGGTCTGCATATCCCGCAGTATGGGGTGGTTTTCCAATGTGTAGGAAACGGGATGGAAGCTGTATTTTTCCATGCCAGCGGCTTTTTTGTCCACATGAAGGATGTAAGCCTTTTCCACCTTTGGATCTTCCTCATCGCAGTGGATGATGTTGGCAGGGGTCAGTATGGTTTCTCCCGTCAGTGCTGTATAATACCATTTGGAAAAAACCATGGGCGCAATGTCCCAAAGACCGTCCATGGCTTCCGGGTCCATACGGCTGGCATACTTTTCGTATTCCGTTGTAAAAAGCTGAAGCAAGTCTTCGTGCCGCAGCTGATCTGTATGATTATTCATGAAGAACTCCTTTTTCATCTGTTTCGGGTTTCCGACCTGAGGGGCAGAAACAACCACTTTCCATTTTAGCAGAAAAAAGGAGCATTGGGAAGGATGGCGTCGAAAAAACATAGGCAATTCTTCAAAAGGAATGGCAAAAGAGGCAAAAGTTTTTGTGCAAAAGACAGAAAGTGGATTGTTTCAAAAAAAACCCTCCCATTTTATTGAAACTGTGGACAGAATGTGCTATATTCCTTGTAGTAGAAACAAATGTATGTATCAGAGATACAAAAGGGGAGAACAAACATTGAAAGAAGATAAGAATTTTTTCATCGTGGACAAAAGCGTACTGCCTGAAATCTTTCTGAAGGTTATGGAAGTAAAAAACCTGCTGGAAAGCAAGAAGGAAAAAACAGTACAGGATGCGGTGAACCGTGTTGGCATCAGCCGCAGTGCTTTTTATAAGTACCGTGATGCTGTCCATCCACTCTACGAAAACACGAGAGGAAAAACTGTCACCATCGCAGCCAATCTGGATGATACACCGGGGCTCCTTTCCGCAGTGCTCAACAGCATTGCCACAGAAGGCGCAAATATCCTGACCATCAACCAGACCATTCCCATCAATGGCATTGCAAACGTGACAATCACCATCGAAACAAATGAAATGCAGGGTGAATTCGGCAGACTCATGACCCAGCTGGAAAACTTGCAGGGCATGCAGTCCATCAAGATCATCGGCAGAGAATAAACGAAAGAAAAAGCAAATAAAATGGCAAGGAAATCGACCCGCATCGTCTGCGGATGAGGCGGGTCTTGTTTTTGACCGCAAAAATCGGTGATGAAAAGGGGAAAAACGAAAAAAGGAGGCTTCTGTTATGATTCATATACGGGTACCTGCCACATCTGCCAATATGGGACCTGGCTTTGACAGCATCGGTGTGGCGCTGCAGTTGTACAACCATTTGTGGGTAGAAGAAATCCCTGAGGGCGTAGAAATCGAAATCCGCAAGGAACAGCCCATTGCCATTCCTACAGACGAGAGCAACCTCATTTATCAGACCATGCGCAAGCTTTACGACGCAAAAGGTCTGAAAATGCCTGGGGTGCGTCTGATCCAGTCTGACGACATTCCTATGGTGCGCGGACTGGGCAGCAGTGCCGCTTGTATCGTCGGCGGGCTCATGGCAGCAAATGAACTGGCTGGCAGACCTTGCACCAAGGAAGAACTGGCAGAAATGGCAGCCCAGATGGAAGGTCACCCGGATAACTCCAACCCTGCTTTTTTCGGCAGCATGGTGGTAGGGGCTCTGGGCGAAAAAAATATGAAACATGTACGTTTGGAGTTGCCCGACGACTTATTTTTTGCTATAATGGTGCCGGATTTCCCCGTTTCTACGGAGCGGTCAAGAAGCGTACTGCCAAAAGACTATTCCCGGAGCGATGTTGTATTTAACGTGTCCCGGGCAGCATTATTGGTAGCGTCTTTGATGACAGGGAAATTCGAAAACCTGGAGATGGCCATGGAGGATAAAATCCACCAGCCGTACAGAAAAGAACTGATCCCTCACATGGAGGATATATTTGCAAAAGCCAAGGAAAGCGGTGCCACGGCATGCTATTTGAGCGGCGCAGGTTCTACCTTGATGGCGATGGTAACAAAAGACAAGGCTGAAACATTCAGGAATCAAATGTCCGCCTACTTTGCAGCACTGCCCAACAACTGGCAGCTGACGCTGCTGAAGCCGGATTTGGAAGGTGCTGTAGTAGTGACTGAATCACAGGAGGAAGTAGAAAAATGTTAATTGTGCAGAAATACGGCGGCAGCTCCGTCGCCAATGCAGAAAGAGTGTTCAATGTTGCTAAGCGGATTCTGGCAACACAGAAAGAAGGCAATGACGTTGTAGTCGTTCTGTCCGCACAGGGCAAGACAACAGACGGACTCATTGCCAAAGCAAAAGAAATCAATCCCAAGGCAAGCCGCAGAGAAATGGATATGCTGCTGGTAACTGGGGAACAGCAGTCCGTAGCACTGATGGCAATGGCAATCAATGCGCTGGGCGGCAGAGCCGTTTCCCTTAATGCCGTACAGGTTGGGATTGAAACCACAAATACTTACAGCAATGCCCGTATTCGTAAAATCCATTCCGAACGCATTGAAAACGAACTGGAACAGGGCAACATCGTACTGGTGACCGGTTTCCAGGGCGTAAATATGCTGGGGGATATGACCACACTGGGCCGCGGCGGTTCCGATACTTCCGCAGTGGCGCTGGCAGCAGCCCTCAACGCAGATCTTTGTGAAATCTACACAGACGTAGAAGGTGTTTACACTGCAGACCCTCGCGTAGTAAAAGATGCCAGAAAGCTGGATGAAATCAGCTATGACGAAATGCTGGAATTGGCGTCTTTGGGTGCGAAAGTGCTTCACTGCCGTTCTGTGGAAGTGGCGAAGAAGTACAATGTAAAACTGGTGGTGCGCTCCAGTATGTCTGACGCGCCCGGTACAGAAGTGAAGGAGGAATGCAAGATGGAAAGAATGCTGGTAAGCGGTGTAGCTGCGGATAAAAATGTATCCCGTATTTCAGTTTTAGGTGTAAAAGACGAGCCCGGTAAGGCTTTTGAAATATTCGATCTGATGGCAAGAGAAAAGGTAAGTGTAGATATCATTCTGCAGTCCAACGGACATGACGGCAGACAGGATATTTCCTTCACCATCGGTCAGGAAGATCTGGACATTGCCCTGAAGGCTCTGGAAGAAAACAAAGAAAGACTGACAGCACAGGAAATCGCTCACGACGAAAACGTTGCAAAACTGTCCATCGTTGGCGCAGGTATGGCAACCAACCCCGGTGTTGCGGCGATGTTCTTTGAAGCAATGTATGATGCAGGCGTAAACATCGAAATGATCTCTACATCCGAAATCAAGATCACTCTGCTGATCCCCAGAAAGGATATTGACGAAGCGATGATCGCCGTACACGATAAATTCAAAATCGCATCTGTAAACATGAGAAAAGACTGATTTTTTCATCAAACCAGAATCAAAACGGAATGTAAAACATTCCTGATGAAAACAGCTGGAATCTAAGGATTCCAGCTGTTTTTTTGTGCCATAGCCTTGTCGTACATAATAGACGACAAATGGCGAAAAGTGTTTTGCAAAGGCAGGTGTCGGATTTGCGTTTTTTGGTGGAAAAAGCAATGTTTTGGCGTTTTTTGGGTAGTATCTGCCAGAAGATTTTTTTGTTTTTTGTATAACATGCCGCTTGTTTCTTTGTCTAAGTTCATGTACAATAGGTACAAGACTTGTATACAGTATAGAAAAAACGAGGGAACGACGTGGAAGAAATCAGATTAAAAGCACGGGCAAAAATCAACTTAACACTGGATGTAACAGGCAAGCGGGACAACGGCTATCACGAATTGCAGATGATCATGCAGACCGTAGGGCTCTATGACGAAATCGTTCTGCGGAAAATTCCGGAGAATGAAATCCGTCTGGAATCCAACGTAAGCTGGCTGCCTGCGGATAACCGCAATCTGGCTTGGCGTGCGGCAGAACTCATGCGCAGCACCTATGACATTAAGGAAGGCGTTTTAATTCAGATTGACAAACGCATTCCTGTGGCAGCAGGGCTGGCTGGCGGCAGCGCAGACTGCGCGGCAGTGCTGGTGGGCATGAATAAGCTGTTTTCGCTGAAATTGCCCGCGAAAAAGCTGGAAGAGCTGGCTTTGACCATGGGAACAGATATCCCTTACTGTGTGCGCCGGGGAACGGTGCTGGCAGAAGGCGTGGGTGAAGTGCTGACCAATATTGAGCCTCCCTGTCCATTCTGCTATGTGGTACTGGCAAAACTGCCTGTAAGCGTATCCACAGCGAAGGTCTATCAGAGCCTGAAATGGGACCAGGTAGAACACCACCCTGATACCAAAGGTATGTTGGCGGCTATGGCAGAAGGCGATGTGCCTGCCATGGGACGGCTGCTGGGAAATGTGCTGGAAACAGTCACCATTCCCATGTATCCAAAAATCGCTGATATCAAGGAAAGTATGTTGGAAAACGGAGCGGAAGGCGCCCTCATGAGCGGCAGCGGTCCTACCGTTTTCGGTTTGTTTACCAAACAGGAAAGGGCAAAGGAAGCGGCGAAAATCCTGCGGAAGCAGTTCGCCATGAGAGATGTATTTGTGACACAGATTTACCATGTGCCCCATGGCAAGAAGGAAAGGAGAACGACTGATGGCAGACACAAGATTTAATATCAATTCTAACGAATATCTTCCCCTGCGGGATGTTGTATTCAATACACTGAGAGACGCGATTTTGACAGGCAAACTGGTTCCCGGTGAAAGACTGATGGAAAACCAGCTGGCAGAAAAACTGGGCGTAAGCCGTACACCCGTCAGAGAAGCACTGCGTATGCTGGAACTGGAAAACCTGGTAGAACTGGTGCCCAGAAAAGGCGCGCAGGTTCTGGATATGAGCGAAAAAGACATCATCAACATCCTGGAAGTCAGAGGTGTTCTGGAAGGTCTGGCAACTGGTCTGGCTTGTAAGAAAATGGGCGCAGAGGGTCTGGCAGAACTGAAAAGCCTGGAAGAACGCTTTGAAAAAGCAATTTCCGAAAAAGCACTGGAAGAAATTGCAGAAATCGACGAACAGTTCCACAATGTGATTTTTGCATCCACAGACAATGACAAACTGATTCAGATTTTCAATAACCTGCAGATTCAGCTGTACCGTTATCGTATGGCACACCTGAAACTGGATTCTTCTATCCCTGCTATCGTGGCACATCACAAAGGCATCATCCGTGCCATCGAAAACCACGACGTGGAAGAAGGTACAACTATGGCACAGGGTCATGTAAAATACCACACAGAATTCATTCTGCGTGCTGTTCGCAACAAAGAAACAAAGTAAGAAAATACGAAAGACCAGATAAAAGCAACTTCCTCTTAAGAAAACATTGATTTTTTTTCCTTGATTTCTTAAGGGGAATTGTGACGGCTGTCTTCATAAGAAAACATAACAAATAAAATCTGAACAAAATCATAAAGCCAAAATCCTTTGTAATCATAAGGATTTTGGCTTTATTTGTTTTCTTATGAAGATGCCCCTAATGTCTGGTCTTTTTTTCTGCAAAAAAATCAGGTTTCTTCCGGCAGAGAGTAGGTTTTGTCCAAAAGAGGAAGAAACTTTTCGCGATTTTCCCAAAGATCGATTTCGGTATAAGATTTGAGAAGCAAGATACGGGAACCCTTTTGGATGACAAGATAGTTTTGAAAGTCTTTTGCCCGGTACTCCAGTTTGGTACCATCGGCGAGAGTTTGTGTTTCCGTTTTGTTCAGGTTGTTGTCGGCTTCTGTCATCAGATAAGTTTTGCCGATGCTTTCGGACAGAAATTCTGATTGACATTGGAAATACTGGGTATCCAAATAAAAATCGTCACTGATTTGAAAAATTTCATACTGTACAGGAGCCAGAAATGAGGTGTAGTAGGAAAAATAGCTGCTATCCGATAGATTTTTATGGCTTCCAAAAGCGGCAGGAGAGAGCGTAGGAAGCTCTGTGCTGTTCTGCGCAGACAAGGGAATGCGTTCGTTCCAGTTTTGTATCCAAAAAGGAGACAGAAGGAGCAGAAAGAGGAAAACTTCTGCGGTGATGCGGCAACATGTCCGAAGGAGTAGTTTTCTTTTTGCTTTGTGGAAATCCTCTGTTTCGGTCACGTCTGTTTCCTCAAAGATCTGCTTTTTCAGTTTTTGCAGCTGTCGAATTTCCTTCGTTGTATCAAGAAAATAAAAAAACAGAAGCAGGACAAAAGCTGAGATCAAAGCGGAATGGTGCAGCCAGTAAAGCCAGTTGCCGGCGGAAATATGTAAAAGCAGCCATAGGGGGAAAAGGCAGAACACAAGGAGCGCCCTCTGCAGACATTTTTTCTGAAGCTTCCCAAGGGTCTCCAATTGCAGTTCCGCATCTGTGTGCAGCTCTGGCAGAGAAAAATCATCGGTGCCATAGACCACCAGATGTTCCGAACGATTGTCGATGTATTTCCAGCCAAATTCTTCATAAAGCTGCTGCCGTTCCTGACTGGGGTCCCAGCAGCGGTCTGGGTCTGCATCTACTCGATAGCGCATGGGTTTTGGTGTGCCTTTTTCAAATTTGGCAATGGCACGGCGGCAGGAAACCAGAAACAGTCCTTCTTTTTCTGCCAGTTCTTCCAGCCAAGCTTCAAAAATTTTTATTTCATATGGGGCACAAGGAATCAAACGGCGAATATAGGCCATGTTATGCCCTCCTTTCTTATAAAGGCGTGTATGTTTGTGTAAAGAGTTTCGCAAAATCTTCCACATGGTCTTTCAGGGAAGCATCACCAGCGTAATGGACTATCAGCACCCGGTTTTCCTGCCGCAGCAGAAGAAGCTGCGCATTGCCAAGGAGATCGCCATAATAGGCTTGCGAAAAACCAGACAGGGAAAGGGGTTTCTTTTCCATTTTGTAGCCTGATATGCCGGGGGTACTTGCATAGAGATTTGCCAAATCCATGCCCACGATTTTTGCCAGAAACGAATTTGACATTTCCCCGTAATAAGAAGTCATGGATGTGGCAACGGCTGGCAGGTTAGGGTCTGTGTGATAAGCCGTCTGACTGATGTGGAATGTGGTAGGTGCGAGGAAGTTTGTGCGGCTGCGTACATAATTGGAGTCGCTGTTTTCATTGCCAATGGTAATGGGGTCGTAAGGGGTCTGCACCCAGTCGGGAGAAATGCCCATTTCCGCCAAAGGTACATAGGGCAGGGGTTCTTCCACGGCCGTCAGGGATTGGGTGATTTGGTCGTTTTCGTCCCATTCCACCAATTTGTCACTGAAAGGCAACAGGAACAGCACAAATAGTGCTAGCACAATGGTCTGCAAAGAAAGGATGTTCAGGTATCCTTTGTGGTGACTGAGAGGGTTCCCCTGAGAAAGATTTCTGTAAATCTTCCAAAGCCGCAGGACAGACCAGAGAATCAAAACAGCAAATGCCAACAGTGTTACCAGAGCAAAAGCAGAAAAACGGGGACGCTCCAGCAAGAAGGATGGATGATACAGGGGAATTCCCAGAAAGATTGCCAGCAACACAAGGGCAGCCAATCCAAATACGCTGAAATTCCGGCACATCCGTTTGTAGCCTTTTGCCTGTACCAGCGGATCACAGTGGATTTCCGGTGTATCAGGATTTTCCGCAACGAATATGAAAAAGAAATGGGAAAAAGGCGTTAGATATTTCCAGCCAAATTCCTCGTAAAATTGTACCATTTCCGCAGAAGGTGTCCGCACAGTGTCGGGAATGGGTTCCAGACGATAGCGGACGGGGGCAGGGGTGCCTTTTTCAAATTGACAGAAAGACAGAAAATAGCCTACTTTTTTCAGGAACCAGCCTTTTTTTGCCATGTCCTCCAGAAAGGTTTCCATGGCATCAGGAAAAGAAACTGGCAGGAAAGTTGGTAAATATAAACGATGTTTCATAGAAAGCCCCTCCTTTTGTTTATAACGCTGTGTGTGCCTCCTCTTCCGCATCCAGCAGACAGCGGCGAAGCCGTTCCACTTCCTCGGCGTAGATGCGCCGTCCCCGATCGGTGATGCTGTAGGTGCGTTTTCGTCCTTGGATTTCCGTTTCCTCCAAAAGACCTTCGGATTGGAATTTCGCCAGTATGGTGTAGAGAGTACCAGGCCCCATCTGGATACGCCCTTTTGTTTTCTGGTCGATGAAAGCGGCAACATCAGTGCCGCACATATCTGTTTTCAAAAATGCCATCAAGACATAAAACATGGTTTCTGTTAAAATTTCCAGTGATTTTTTTGCCAAAGCCATCACTTCCTTTGTAAAACATTTGAATATCGTGTGTCGATATCGTCTATCGATATTATAACATGAAGGACATTTGGACGTCAATGGAGAACATGGGGAGAAAATATTGATTTTGGGAAGTGATTTTCTGATTTTTTTCGTACTATAAGAGAAGGCAGTTTCAGAAAGGAGGGTGTGGATTGCAGGAGAAGAATATCATAGATGCCATCAAGGCTGGAGATGAACAGGCAATGCAGAAGATCATCTGTCGTTATAGTCGGCTGTTGTGGTCTATTGTGGGAGCGGTGCTCAGTCAGGTGGGAATCACTGAGGATATGGAGGAATGTGTGGCAGATGTATTCATTGATTTATGGAAACATCCCCAGAAATATGATGAAAGCAGGGGCAGTCTAAAGGCATGGCTGTCTGTCATTGCCAGAAACAAAGCCATTGACCGCTATCGCCAAAAAACAAAGATACAGACCATTCCTTTGGAGGAAACAGTGCTGGCGCAAATGGGCGTGGAGCCGGAAATGGAAAATAGAGAGGGGCTTCAAGAGGCATTGGCAGAGTTGACGGAAGAAGAGAGGGAAATCCTGCTGCGGCGGTATGTTTACCAGCAAAAGCCCAAGGAAATGGCGGTGGCATTGGGGTTGTCTGTGAAACAGATAGAAAATCGGCTTTACCGTATCAAGGCAAAAATGCGGAAGCAAATGGAACAGGAGGGATGAGGATGCAGAAATTCCAGCAGGAAAATCTGGAACATATTCAGGACATATTTTCTCAAAAAACGGGGGTGCATTTTCCGGTACAGAAAAAGCCGCAGATAGGCTTGCGGAAAGCTGTGGTTTTGGCTGCGGCGATTCTCTGTTTTTTGATGGTGACAGGCTTTGCTGTGGCAAAATTTTCTTCTTTAAAGGGAGATGAGGTACAGCTGAAGGGGACATATGAAGGAAACGGCGTTGTTTCGGTTTGGGTGGAAAATGAATCGGATCGGAATCTTTCTTTCCAGCCAGATCTGCGGCTCATACAGTATAAAGCGGGTGTGGAAATTCCGCAAAAAGACGGCGGACAGGTTATCTTTCATCATACAGACATTGCCGCGCATTCTCAGGGCACCATGACTATAGACCTGTCAGAATCTTATGATCTGGCGCAGTTGGAAGAACCCCTGGAAAACGACTGGTATGAATTGATATTGACCAATAACGGTTTTGCTTTCGGTCAGGACTGGAAATGCAGTGTGGATTTTTCTGATATGTCTGTTGCGGGGGAAACGATGGAATACCCGAACCCGGAAGCGGATTTACAGGCGGAAGAAGTGGAAGAAAGTTTGGCATTTTATTTCCAGAAGTCTGCGCAAGAAAAATACCGGAGGACAGTGTTAGAAGAAGCCTACCAGCAGGCTTATGAAAATCTGCCGGAATTCCAAAAAGGACAAGTTGTGTCGGCGGTGTCACCGGTACTGCCGGGGAACCGTATCCAGAGTGAAATGTGTTTGACGGTGCAGGACCCGCCGGAAGGAGTTATTTGGGATGAAAGGATTTCTCCTGAGAAACAGTATGAACTGATGGGGCTGAATTGGAGCACTTACGATAGTTTTGGCAGACTCATTGGCGCGCAAGGAGAATATGCCATGGTGCTGTCTGTGCAGGTGCCTTTGCAAGATTATGCCGATGTCACCAGAGAATTGCCGCTTTTTTATGTCATGGTTTACGATAGGGAAGAAACCCAAAAGGATGATGCTTGTGCTTTCATCCATGGGCAGACTGTATCTTTTGAGGATTTGGAAGAGAGAAAAGTATTTGAGGACGAAAAATATGCGGCTTATGATGTAAGCGACTATGTCTATGGAGATGGGGAAAGTTATTTGCAGGCATTTTTCCGGCAGAATCCCGATGTTGCCCAAAATGCGCAGACGTTGGGGCGGATACAGAACTTCTATACATATTATCAAGACCATCTGCAAGAATCCGTACGATATTTGCAGGATGCACAGCAAAAATAAAAAACAGGAAGGTACAAAACTTTTGTTTTGTACCTTCCTGTCATGTTTGGATGCTGTATGAAAAAGTTTACGCTTCTTCTTCGGCCTTTTTGCAGGCAGCACATTTTCCGTAAAGAATCAACTGTTCACAGGCCACTTCGAAATCCAGTGGTTTGGAAAGTTTTTTGTGGAGGTCTGTCAATTCATCATTATATAAGTCTGAAACGCAGCCACAAACGGTGCAGACGGTATGAGGATGGCAGTGCACCTGTGCGTCATAGCGGGCGCTTCCTTCCCCCACGTTCAATTCCTGTACCAGTCCAAGGTGCTTGAAAAAGTCCAGAGTTTTATATACGGTAGCCAAGCTCATGGTAGGATTGGTGGCTTCCAATGTGCGGTAAATGGTTTCCGCATTGGGATGTTCTGTCGAATGCAGCAGCATATTATAGACAGCGATTCTCTGGGGTGTTACCTTGAGCCCTTTTTCACGCAGCACTTGTGCTGTTTCTTTCATAGGCAACCCTCCTAACTAATAATTATTCTTATATAATAATAAAGGATAAAAAGGAATCCGTCAAGTGCCAGAAAGTGGAAATATTGAACAAAATTTCTTTTTATGCTAAAATAAGAGAAAATTTCCACGGAAAAGAGGGTAAAATGTGCATATTGTGTTATTAGAACCGGAAATCCCCCAGAATGCGGGCAACATTGCCAGAACATGTGCTGTGACCAATACGGTGCTGCATCTGATTAAGCCCTTGGGATTTTCTGTAGAGGATAAATATTTGAAACGGGCAGGGCTGGATTACTGGAAACTGCTGGACATTCGGTATTATGAGAATTTTCAGGATTTTCTGGACAAAAACCCCAATGCAAAAATCTGGATGGCAACCACAAAGGCGAAACATGTTTATTCCGATGTGACTTTTGGGGAAAATGACTATCTGATGTTTGGGAAGGAAAGTGCAGGCATCCCTGAGGAAATCCTGCTCCAATACCCGGATACAGCCATCCGCATTCCCATGCTGGAAGCGGCAAGAAGTTTGAATCTGTCCAATTCCGTAGCCATTATCATTTATGAAGCACTGCGTCAGCAGGGATTTCCCGGCATGCTCCAGGAAGGGGAGCTGCACCGCCATACATGGGCAGAAGCAAAGCCAAAAGAATAAATTTCAGAAGAAACCAAAGAAAGCTGAAATCCTTGTAGTATAAAGAATTTCAGCTTTCTTTTTTCGTATTTTGGGCAAAAGAAAAACAGAGAGAAACTTGTGTTTCTCTCTGTTTGTTTTTTGTGTAGGCAATGCCATATTCAAATGGCTGATGTTGCAGTCGAATTATTTGTGACCTGCAGCTTTGTAAGCTTCGATACCTTTGCCCAGCAGTTCGATACCTCTAGCCATATCGTCTGCGTTCAGGATGTAAGCGATACGCAGTTCGTTTTTGCCCAGACCGGGTGTAGCGTAGAAGCCTTCAGCAGGAGCATACATAACTGTTTCGTTGTTGTCTCTGAATTCGTTCAGCAGGAACAGCAGCAGATCTTCTGTGTTTTCAACAGGCAGTTTGCATGTGATGTAGAAAGCGCCGCCGGGTTTTTCGCAAACAACGCCGGGGATCTTTTTCAGAGCTTCGTAAGATACGTCTCTTCTGTGTTCATATTCAGCTTTTACATCGTTGAAGAAGTCAGCAGGCAGTTTGTACATTGCTGTAGCGCCAACCATGTCCAGTGTAGGTACGCACAGACGACCCATAGCGATCTTGAATACTTCTGCCATGAATTCTTTGTTTTTGCATACCATGCAGCCGATACGAGCGCCGCAAGCGGAGAATCTCTTAGAAACGGAGTCGATGATGATAACTCTGTCTTCGATGTCAGAGAGCTGACCGAAGGATGTCATTTCTCTGCCGTCGTAAGCGAATTCTCTGTAAACTTCGTCAGCCAGGATCCACAGATCATGTTCTTTTGCGAAGTCAGCGATAACTCTCATGTCTTCTCTGGACAGGATGCAGCCTGTAGGGTTACCAGGGTTAACGATGGAGATCATTTTTGTTTTGTCTGTTACAACTGCTTCCAGTCTTTCTTTGATAGCGTATTTGTAACCTTCTTCAGCGTATGTAGTAACGGGTTTTACAACACCGTCAGCAGCCTGAATGAATGTCAGGTAGTTTGTGTAGTAAGGTTCAGCTACGATAACTTCGTCGCCGGGGTTGATGATGGACAGGAAAGCCAGTGTCAGTGCTTCGGAACCGCCAGCTGTGATCAGAACGTCGTTTCTTTCCAGATTCATATCGAATCTCTTGAAGTAATCAACGATAGCGTCCTGCAGTTCAGGCAGACCCCAGGAACCAGCATAAGCCAGTACTTTCTGGTCAAAGCCTTTGATTGCTTCCCAGAATACGGAAGGTGTTTCGATATCGGGCTGACCAATGTTCAGGTGATAGATTTTAACGCCAGCTGCTTCAGCTGCTTCAGCCATAGGGTTGAATTTTCTAATAGGGGAGTTCTGCATTGCCTGCACTCTGTCGGAAATTCTCATGTCTTTCACTTCTCCTTTTTATTGATATTTTTTACAATAAATCATTTCTTTGCCTGTAAGAAAGCGAATTCCTTTCAACGAATGAAAAAAAGTACAGCATCTGTCCATTTTCACGATAGAAAGGTCTTGGTTTCGCTTCTGCTTGCAATAATAGTATATCACTTTTGGCAGGAAAAGCAAGTGGCACTGTGAAAATTTCTACAAAGTAGGGGAAGTTTGTGTATTATTTCGTATACTTTTGGCAAGAAAACGATATGAACGACTGTTTTTATTAAGTTTACACCATAAGTAATGAAAAGCAGTTCATTAAATATGGAAATATTGTAGAGAAAAGAAAAGCTGTTTTGCGGTTGATTTTTTCTGAATACGGCAATATGGCAGGAAGGACATTTTTGGATGCAAAACTACAAAATGGGGAGAAAAAACCAGTTGGAATGCGAAGAAACTGGACTTTTCCTGCATTTTCTCCAAATGGAGAGCCTATAAAAAGCAAAAAAGATCGTATATTTTTTGTCAAATAAAAAGTATGAAAAAACGAACAATCAATATTTTGCGTGCAAAAAAACGGGAAAACATCAAAGTGCAAAGGCGGTGTTTCAAAGAGAGAAAAAAAGGAGAATTTCTGAAAAAAATGGGACAAAGGACAAAGAAAAACAGAACAGACAAGAGAAGAAAAAGCCGCTCTTGTCTGTTCTGCTGTCAGTACGTAAAATTGTTATCTTTTTTGCAATGTCAATTTTCTGCTGTTGTTTCTTCCGGATTGGGTTGTGCTTCCGGCAGTGATGCCCGAGCAAAACGTATCTGCGCTTTGAACAGATCGCCGTCAATGGAAAGGAAGAACTTGCCTTTTTGCAGTTCCACCAGAGAACGGGCAATGTTCAGCCCCAGACCACTGCCTTCTGTGGAACGGGAGCTGTCCCCACGGACAAAACGTTCCATCAGTTCATCAGGGTCGATGTTCAGCTGATCCCGGGAGATGTTCTTCACTGTGATAAATACCAGATCCGCATTTTGTTTGATCTGTATATAAACGCGGGTATTGGGCTGGGAATATTTGCAGGCGTTACTCAGCAGATTGCTCAGCACACGCCACATGAGGTTGCCGTCCACCAGACCATAAACGATTTCGTTTTCCGGTGCGTTGATAACAGCTTCCAGCTGGGATGCCGCCAGTTTTTCTTCATATTCCCCCACAGCCTGCTGTACCAGTTCCACAATGTCTGTGCATGCCAGAGAACAATGGATGTTGCCAGTGGATGCCTTGGAGGCTTCCACCAGGTCTTCCGTCAGTTTTTTCAGCCGGCGGGACTGGCGGTCCAGCACTTCGATATAAACGGAAGCCTGTCCGGTCAGTTCTTCTTTTTTCAGCAAATCCACATAGTTGATGATGGATGTCAGTGGCGTTTTGATATCGTGGGATACGTTGGTGATGAGCTCTGTCCGCAGACGTTCGCTTTTCATTTTCTGATTCAGGGCAATGGCAATGCCTTCGGAGATATTGTTCAGATCTTCCCCATGCTGGCGGAAGGAACGGAACATACGGCGTGTATCTACCTTATATTCCAGATTGCCGGCGGAAAGCTGTTTGCTGGCACGGCTTAGTTTCTGCCACTGTGCTGCAATGGAACAGAACACAATGAGCAGGACAAAATTCAGTATCATCACAACGCCTGCCGCATAGGTACTGGTAAGATAGATGGAGGATACCACCAGCCAGCCGACTGCAACCTTCCATGTGCTGGGCAAAGCGTGAATGGCGTCACCGATGGTGCTGAGAATGGCTTTGCATACCTGCCAGAGGAATTTCACTACATAATATGAAAGGGCATTTCGCCACCAGCCGCCTTTTTTCAGACGGGTGGACATGGTCATAATCAAAGCCAGCAACAAGGCTTCCAGTATGAAAAATCCGAAAAAGACAGCCATCATACGGGAAACATCTAAATCGCCGTAATAAGCGCCGCCGGAAACGATGCCCATGGTCAAGGATGTTATGCCAAACCAGAGTAATAGGTAAATATCCAGCGGAATCCGGTCCTGTACGTTCAGAATGATTTCTTCACTTTCGCCTCGATGCCCTGCGGCACAAAGCAGATAAATGAAGGATGCCGCCAGTATAAACAGACTCACGAGGGCAATGAGGAACAGCCAGTAACCCAATGACATGGTCAGATTATAGAGCCGATAGCTGAGCCAGTAGTTATCCGGTGCGGAAAGAGGGTCTGTTACATAGCCAACAACGGTATAAGCAACGGCATTATCAAAATAAGTATATTCGCCGCTGATATCTCGCGCATCATTGTAATAGAAAGAATAAGATGTGGTCAGACCGATTTTTTCCGGCAATTCGCTCTTTATAACCAGATTGCCGTTGTAGTCATACAGCTCAAAGGCAAAGTTGGTTTTGCCGTTGGAAAAGATGCTGGCAATTTCTTCTGGTTCCGCGCCATCTATATACCAGCGCACCACGTTATCGGAATAACTGTAGGTGGTATTTTCGCACCAAGGCGTATCATAATAGGATTTTTTCTGGTCGCTGAAAATGCCGCTTTCTCCGGCGAACAATATCCCGACAATGCTGAAAAAGGCGGTTATGCCTGTGATCATCACCAGAAAGATGCATGTCACTTTGATTCCCAGATTGTGGGTCACTTTTGTCATTCCTTCGCCTCCTTCTCCATTTTATAGCCCAAGCCCCAAACCACTTTCAGGTAACGGGGTTCGGAGGGATTGATTTCGATTTTCTCGCGAAGGTGGCGGATATGCACGGCTACGACACTGCCAGAGCCATAAGCGTCCTCGTTCCAGATCTGTTCATAAATCTGATTGGAGGAAAATACCCGTCCGGGGTTTTCCATGAGCAGTTTCAGAATGTTGTATTCACTGGGTGTCAGGGAAACAGGTTCTCCGTCCACGGTAACGGTCTTGGAATCATCATCCAAGTCGATGCCGCCGATGACCAGATGGGAAGCTTTTTTTGCCATGCCGCCCAAAGAAGTGTAACGGCGCAGATGGGATTTGACCCTTGCCAAAACCTCAATGGGATTGAAGGGCTTTGTGATGTAGTCGTCAGCGCCGATATTCAGCCCAAGGATTTTGTCGCTGTCCTCACTTTTTGCTGTCAGCAGGATGATGGGAATGTTGTACTGTTCCCGCAGTTTTGCTGTGGCGGAAATGCCGTCCATCTGTGGCATCATCACGTCCATGAGCACCAGATGGATGTCGTTATGGGCAACCACGTCCAAAGCTTCTTTTCCCGTAAATGCCGTGAAGATTTTATAATTTTCCGTAGAAAGGTAAATGGACAAAGCGGACACAATGTCCTTTTCGTCGTCACAAATCAAGATATTATACATGGTTCATACACCTCCAAATTTCTGCTTTTTATTGTAGCAAGATTCCCTTTAAGAAAACAGGGAAAAAATCTTTAAGATTGCTTTAAGATTAGAGGAGTTCCTCTTTGTATGCCTATTCTACCACATGACAAAGTGAAAAGGTAGGATTTTGCATCGGTATTTTTTACAAAAAATGGAACAATCCTGGAATGGAGTAAAATCCTGATAAAATAAAAAAAAGCTGGAATCCTTTTTCTGAACTGCACCCCATTTGTTAGACAGTATGATATACTGAATAACAAGTGGGGTGATTTTTATGCCAAAAGGAGTACCAAATAAACGATATACACCAGAATTCAAGCAACTGGTGGTAGAAACGATG
>NZ_JADCKK010000038.1:0-22739 GCF_014982935.1 Anaerotignum lactatifermentans
CCGGTTGCAGACCAACTGCACAGCCGGGTAGCTATGTATGGAACGGATAAACGCTGAAGGCATCTAAGCGTGAAGCCGCCCTCAAGATAAGATTTCCCATTCTTCGGAAGTAAGATCCCTTAAAGATCATGAGGTAGATAGGTTGGAGGTGTAAGCACAGTAATGTGTTCAGCTGACCAATACTAATAGATCGAGGGCTTGACCTAATAAAAAGATTTTATGAAATGAGGTTGTTTCTTTTCCTACAGAAAAGACCACTAACCTCACCTGATACAAATCATCTCTGACACCTACGGTGTTAGGTCGAAGATTTGTAAGCATCAGGTGACTCGTTAACGGATTGTATTCAGTTTTGAAGGTGTAGATCTTCAAGAATTACATATTTCCGGTGATGATGCGCTCAGGGGACACACCCGTTCCCATTCCGAACACGACGGTTAAGACCTGAGCGGTCGATGGTACTTGGTGGGAAGCTGCCTGGGAGAGTAGATGGTCGCCGGAATCCAGTGAAGAACTTCAAAGTGATTTGAAGTTCTTTTTTTATATTTTATTTGACGGAAAAATCCATTTGTGATAGAATTGTGCGCATCGACTCAATTTGTCAAAAGAAAGAAGATGCGTTTATGAAGAAAATGAAATCCCTTTTGGGGTCTATGCTTGGATATGGTTTCCTTTTTGGAATTGTTTTGTTGATTGTGTTTGTGCTAGCCTGTTTTGGCGGCGTGATCATGCACTTTTTTGGGTTTTATTATGAATCCGTTTGGAAACTGATGCTCTTTTTTATCTTTTCCGGATTGGTTGGGCTGCCTTTGGAATTGCTTGCAAAAGGGATACCAAAAGCACTTTTGGCATTTAATAAAATTTCTGCTGGTTTTGCCAGAGGGATATTTTTCATTTTAGATGTGTTGTCGACAATGGTATCTATGATTTTGGTAGACTATTTTATGGAAAGTGTTTCTGCTACATTGCGGTCTGTGGTTGTGATTGCGGTGATTATTGCGATTTTTTCTGTCAAAGATATTGGAAGAACTAAAAAAGAAAATACAGGGCTGTAAGAAGAGAATCTTACAGTTCTTTTTTTATGGTCAAAACATTGAAGAATTTATAGGCAGACTGTATACTAGAAGAAATCATTGGAAAGGGGAGACCAATATGGAGGACGTTTTACAGGGGCTCAATGCAGCGCAATATGAGTCAGTTACCACAACGGAGGGAATGGTACGTGTCATAGCCGGAGCTGGTTCCGGGAAAACCCGTGCCTTATCTCGGCGTTTTGCCTATCTGGTCAATGATATTGGAATTTTGCCGGGGAATATCCTCTGTGTGACCTTTACCAATAAATCCGCCAATGAAATGCGTCAGAGAATCCATCTGCTGACAGGGGACAATGATACAGGATATATCAATACGTTCCATGGCTTCTGCGTTTCTGTATTACAGGAGGACAGTTATGCGGTGCAATATCCCAAGAGTTTTCTGGTGCTGGACCATGCAGATATTGATGCTATGCTGAAAATCATTTATGAAGAACGCGGTTTGACCCTGCGCAATATGACGTTCAGTAAAGCCAGAGATATGATTGAGATGCGAAAGTTGACAAAGGAACCGTTGTATTATCTGGATTTGATTCAGATGTCTTTGGAAGAGTTGCAGGAAAAATATAGAACAGCTGTAGAAACCAACGATATTATTTTTTATGGCTATCTTTATCAGCAGAAAAAATGTTTTGGACTGGATTATGATGATCTGATTATTTTTACCCTCTATATTTTTGAGCAGAATGAGGAAATACGAGAAAAATGGCAGAAACGGCTGGAATACATTATGATTGATGAGTTCCAGGATATTGACAAACTGCAATATCGTTTGATGGAAGTGCTTTGTGGGTATCATAAAAACTTATTTATTGTAGGAGATCCAGATCAGACCATTTATACATGGCGTGGCGCCGATGTGAAGTTTTTATTGGATTTTGACAAGCATTTTCCCAGTGTAAAAACCATTATGATGATGGAAAATTATCGTTCTACGCCGGAAATCCTTTCTGTGGCAAATTCGCTCATAGCTAAAAATAAAAACCGTATGCAGAAAGATTTACTGCCGACCCTTCCCGGCGGAAAGCCTGTCTTTTGTCATCATGGAAAAACAGCGGAAGAAGAAGCGATGTGGATGGCGAAGAAAATAGAGGAATTGCATGAGGATGGCGTTCCTTACAGAGATATTACCATTTTATATCGTGCCCATTATCTGACCAGAACCGTTGAGGAGGTCTTTCTCAAGGAAAAAATTCCCTATACCATTTACAGCGGCATCCAGTTTTTTGGGCGGATGGAAATCAAAGATGCCCTTTCTTATTTACGTATGCTGGCATATAAGGATGATTTGTCCTTTGCAAGGGTTGCCAATGTCCCCAAACGGAATTTAGGGGAACGTCGTATGGCGTTTTTGCGGGAATATGCGGAGCAGAACCAATGCAGTTTATACGATGCTTTGCAGAAGAATCTGGATCATGAAATGATGAAAGGGACGAAGGCAGCGAGCTTTGTTTCTTTGATTGAAAACCTGGCATCCAATGCGTCAGAAAGGCCCGTTTCAGAAGTTTTATCAGAGATTCTGGACTTGAGTGGATATGAAAAAATGCTGCGCACAGAAGGCAGTCAGGAGCGTTTGGACAATCTGGCAGAATTAAAGCAGTCTGTTTATGAATATGAAACCACTTGCGGAGAGGAAGCCACATTGGAGCATTATTTGACCCATGTGGCATTGTTTACTAACAACGATGTAGAAAGCGGAAAAGATCAGGTACGTATGATGACGGTGCATTCTGCAAAAGGTCTGGAGTTTCCTTATGTTTTTTTGTGTGGCATGAATGAAGGGATTTTCCCTTCCAGAAAAACAAACACAAAACAGGCAATGGAAGAAGAACGGCGTCTGGCTTTTGTAGCAGTTACCAGAGCGAAAAAGGGACTGTTCCTGTCAGAAGCAGAGGGACGGAACTTTGATGGTTCTATGCGGTATCCTTCCCGTTTTTTGCTGGATATTGATGAAAAGTATCTAACTCATACGGAACCTCTGGCGAAAGATAGGTATGCTGAGGCACGTCGTTATATAGATGGAAAAGAGAAATACTTGGAGGAACAGGAAAAAGGTGCAAGTTTCATTTCAGGAGATCGGATACAACATCCTATTTTCGGAAAAGGGACGATACTAGAGGTGGATATGGAACGAGGGGCATATTTGATCCGTTTTGATGAGATGCAAACCTTCAGAAGCATTTCTATCCGGGCAAAATTGGAAAAAATTGACTTTTAGTGCATATATAATAGGAAAATTAGAAAATAATTTACTAAAACATTTCCTAATGAGATTTACGAAAACAAAAAAGAGGCAGAGAAATATATTATTCCTCTACCTCTAATTTCGTTAAGGCATATTCGATACATAAAAGAATCAGTTCGTTTCTGGTACGTCCAGTGTTATTTGCTGCATGATCCAGTTTTTTCACGATTTCCATGGGAAGTCTTGCAGAAACAACGGATGTTTCGCCATAGTTCTTTTTCACTTTTACAACAAATTTTTCTTTTTCCATAAAATTCACCTCATATGTAAGCAATTCAAATTCTGTACTAATATTATATTACAATGGTAAACAGGTTTTGAAAAGAGGTAAAAACTTAAGAAATTTTACGAAAAGTAAGGAAAATTATTCTGATGTATTTTTTTGTAAACTTTGCAACTCTATACAAAATTACCGTATTTCCTAGCAAAACACTTTGTGTTTTTGGTGTATTTATACTGTGATCGAAAAAACAATTAAGAAAAATTAAAGATGCTGGGAATTGTGTAAAAAAAATCATCGATTCTTTCCTAGAAACATACAAAAAATCCCCCTTTTTCATAGAATCAAAAGGGGGATTTTGTTGTGCAATTTATAAAGAATAGCATTCATATCGTTTTGCAATACAAATACCTGTGGTGCCAGGACCTGTGTGAGAGGCGATGGTAGCGCCAATCTGAAGGGGAGATACCAGCTCCAATTGCGGCAGTTCTGCTTTGAGCAATGCTTCTGTAGGAGCAATTTCTTCCGTTACATCTGTGGTACCAACCATGGCAATGTAATCAGCTGGATTTTCACCGGATTTCTGGAAATGCTCAGCTGTCAGTTTTACCAGTTCTGCAATGCCTTTTTTACGGCTGCGGGTAGCACCGCCCACGTGGATTTCTCCATCCCGCAATACGATGATAGGCTTGATTTTCAAAATATTACTGGATAATGCGGCAATTTTGCCGATTCTGCCGCCATGCTGCAAATGGGTCAGACCACCAATCATAAATATGATACGGGTATCTTTTTTTGCTTGTTCCAAATAGGAAACGACTTCTTCTAGGGATTTTCCCTCCTGCTGCATTCGTGCTGCTTCCATTAGAAGCAATGCCTGAGAGCCGGTGGCATTGTGACTGTCTACAATATGTATTTTGGCATTAGGAAATTCTTCCTCCAACATGAGTTTTGCCGTCAGTGCAGACTGCATGGAGCCGCTGAGGGTATGGGTAATATGCAGGCTGAGGATGTCTTTTCCCGCTTCAAGTGCAGGTGTAAAAGCCTCCACAAAGTCGTGGACAGAAGGCAGAGAAGTTTTCGGAAATCCTTTTTCCTCTATCAAATGGTGATAGAAATGGTCCAAAGTCACTTCTTTTAATTCCTTTAAATATGTTTTTCCGTCAAAAGAGACATAGAAGGGGACAGTGGAAATTTGATAAGCGTTTTGTGCCTCGAGAGTCAAATCACAGGCACCGTCACTAAAAATTTGAAATGAATGCATGAAGTCCGTCCTTTCCTTGTATGGATATCAATACTAGCTGTTATTACTATAGCAGAAGAAAACAGGAAGTGCAATAGACAATAACGGATAATCTAGTATAAAAAACTATATCGATGGAAAACAGCGGAAAATTTGGGATTTTCCGTACAGCGATGTATTTTTTGTCGAGTGAGGAAAGATGATTCATATAATAATTTCATAAAAATACCAAGGGATACCTTGTCAAACCATAAAAAAGTTGATAAACTTTGATTACGGTAAAGCGATGATGAAAATTTCAAATGATGCCATAGGCAAAACGTGCGACAGAGGGAATTTTCTTTGAACGGATCAGGAACGTGCCCTCTGTATTTTTATCATAGGCTGCCGAATTTGGTGCAATAGGAGGTGAGAGAGATGAAACGACTGTTAAAAATCATTATCAGCTTGTTGGTTACGGCGGCAATGTTTGCCATTGTACACTTGGTGCTGCAGCTGAATGTATTCCATTTCAGCAGCCCGAACCGTTTTGTGGCGTATTTGCCGGCAGGAGTGGCAATTTTATTCGGACTCATATTTTATTTTATTATCTCGTCGTCAGTGACAGATCTGCTGATGAAGCGTTTATCCCAGACAGAGGAAAAACTTTCCAGAATGAATGTAAAGGAACTGGTCTTTTCCGTTTTTGGCTGCCTGATCGGTTTGGTCATTGCCAACCTGATTGGTTTGGCCTTCAGCGGCTTTGGTCCTATGGGCACATTCATTGTGGTTCTGCTGAATATCCTGCTTGGTGTGCTGGGGTTCCGCGTGGCGAGAAAGAAAAAAGATGAGGTCAACGTGACAAATCTGCAGCGTATTTTGATGCAGCAGAATCCCATGAAGCAGGAAAGTGAAATCTATGGCAGACCAAAGATTCTGGACACCAGTGTGATCATTGATGGCAGAATCATGGACTTGCTCCAGACTGGTTTTATTGAAGGAAAAATCATCATTCCTGATTTTGTGCTGGAAGAACTGCGCCACATCGCTGACTCTGCTGATGGTCTGAAACGAAACAGAGGACGCAGGGGTCTGGATATTTTGAATGAAATTCAAAAACAGCTGATGGTTCCTGTAGAAATTCAGGAATTTACCACATCTCAGCCTATGGAAGTGGATTCCATGCTGCTGAAAATGGCAGAAAGTTTGGATGCTTTTGTAGTAACCAATGATTTTAACCTGAATAAAGTAGCGGAATTTCAGGGGGTTCGTGTCCTGAACATCAACGAATTGGCAAATGCCATCAAGCCTGTGGTGCTTCCAGGGGAAGAAATGCAGGTGACTATCATCAAAGCAGGCAAAGAACCTGGACAGGGTGTTGCGTATTTGAATGACGGTACTATGATCGTTGTAGATGGCGGCAATAAATTCATTGGGGAAACCAAGAATGTTATGGTGACCAGTGTATTGCAGACTGCCGCAGGCAGAATGATCTTTACAAAAATGGTAACAGCGGCTTAAAAAAGAGAAGGGAGGCGTAAGAAGATTTGCGCCTCCTGTTTTTTGGAAGGAGAATGACCATGGGGGAAAAACTTCGCTGCACAGCCATTATTATGGCAGCAGGAAAAGGAAAACGAATGCAGACAGCAGTCAGCAAGCAGTTTTTGCCCGTTTGCGGAAAAGAAATTCTGGCATGGACAGTGGATGTTTTTGAAAAAAGTCCGTTGGTAGATAACATCCTGCTGATGGCAAGTGCAGACGGTAAGGAGGATGTGCAGCATCTTTGGGATAACTATGGCTGGAAGAAAGTTGCCGCTGTATTGGAAGGCGGTAAGGAACGGCAGAATTCTGTGGCAAATGGATTGGCAGCTGTGGAAAAAGATACGGATATTGTATTGATTCATGACGGTGTGCGTCCTTTTGTCACAGAAGAAATGATTGCAGATAGTATTGCAGCGGCACAGGCATATGGCGGCGCTGTCATTGGTGTGCCTGCAAAAGATACCATTAAAGTTTGCTCTGCTGATGGCATGGCTGTGGAAACACCGGACAGAAGTACATTGTGGCAGATTCAGACTCCCCAAACCTTTCAGCGGTCACTTATCGTCGATGCTTATGAGAAAGCGGAAAAAGATGGTTTTTTGGGAACAGACGATGCTTCTGTGGCAGAATTTGCGGGGCATCAGGTAAAGGTGGTCATGGGCAGCTATCGCAATATTAAAATCACTACCAAAGAAGATCTTGTCATTGCAGAAGCATTTTTGAAGGAGGAAAGTCTGAAGGAAAATAAGAAAGAACAGACTGCTCCAGCAGAAAAGGGAAATTCAGTGAAAAAGGAAAGTCACGAAAGAAAGGCAGAAAGCAAAGATCAGAAGAAAGTCGTGATTTATACAGATGGTGCTTGCTCTGGGAATCCAGGCGCAGGAGGATATGGCGTGGTACTTATTTATGGTGGTACCAAGAGAGAGCTATCGGAAGGGTATCGCCTGACGACCAATAACCGCATGGAGGTATTGGCGGTCATCAAAGGATTAGAAGCCTTGAAAGAACCCTGTCAGGTAACTCTTTACAGCGATTCCAAGTATGTGGTGGATGCTATCCAAAAGGGCTGGGTGACAAAATGGAAAGCCAATGGCTGGTACCGCAATAAAAAGGAAAGAGCTTCCAATGTGGATTTGTGGGAACGTTTGTTGGTTCAGCTGGAGCGCCATCAGGTCACATTCCAATGGGTGAAAGGTCATGCAGATAACCCCGGAAATGAGCGCTGTGACGAGCTGGCAAGAGGTGCCATTGCCGCAGGAAATCTGCTGGAGGACGAAAATTATCAAATGCCCTAAAATACTGGCTTTTCTTGTCGTACAATGTAATATAAATGAAAACTCTGAAGGGGAAATATAGATTGACACTCTTAGAAATATATGGTAGTATCGGGATGTAACAAATTTTTATTTTTTTTCCAAGTAGGAGGATTTCATCAATGAAAAAAGGTACAGTAAAATGGTTTAACGCAGAAAAAGGTTTCGGTTTTATTTCCGTTCCCGGCGAAGATGATGTATTCGTACATTTCTCCGCAATCCAGGCTGATGGTTACAAAACTCTGGAAGAAGGTCAGGAAGTAGAATTCGAAGTAGTACAGGGTGCAAAAGGCCCTCAGGCTGCAAACGTAGTAAAGGCTTAATCAATCTTATTTATAGTCCGTTGATGCAGTTTTGCATTGAGAAATATAATATAACATCGGTTAGTCACAAGAGCCCCGCGGTATGCCGCAGGGCTTTTTTGTGCGAAAAATCGCGGAAAATAGACATTTTTTTCCGTACATTGATTGCATCAAAACAACTGCTGTGATAGAATACTATGATGTACGTATGAAAAGTGAATGGAGATGGAGAAATTAACTTATGAAACAGAGAATTGAAAACATCAGAAATGTTGCGATTATTGCTCACGTAGACCATGGCAAAACCACATTGGTAGACCAGATGCTGCGCCAGAGCGGTATTTTCCGTTCCAATCAGGTGGTACAGGAACGTGTTATGGACAGCGGCGATATCGAAAGAGAACGCGGCATTACCATTTTGTCTAAGAATACTGCCGTTCATTACGGCGATACAAAAATCAATATCATCGATACACCGGGTCACGCGGACTTCGGCGGCGAAGTAGAACGTGTACTGAAAATGGTAGACGGTGTTGTACTGGTGGTAGACGCTTTTGAAGGTCCTATGCCCCAGACAAAATTTGTACTGCGCAAAGCATTGGAACTGAACCACCCCGTTGTGGTTTGTGTAAATAAAGTGGACAGACCGGAAGCACGTCCCGCAGATGTTGTGGACGAAGTTCTGGAACTGTTTATGGAACTGGACGCAAATGACGACCAGCTGGATTCTCCTTTTGTTTTCGCATCTGCAAGAGGCGGTTATGCTTCCGAAGATCCCGAAGCAAGAGAAGGGGATATGAAACCCCTGTTTGAAGCAATCATCAACCATATTCCTGCTCCCGAAGGCGATGTAGAAGCGCCTCTGCAGGCTTTGATCTCCACCATCGACTACAGCGAATATGTAGGCAGAATCGGTGTTGGTAAAATCGAAAACGGTACCATCCATGTCAATGATGAAGTGGTGGTATTGAACATGCATAATACAGAAACACAGAAAAAGGTTCGTATCACAAAGCTGTATGAATTTGACGGTCTGCAGCGTGTGGAAGTGAAAGAAGCAAGTGTGGGCAGCATTGTTGCACTCAGCGGTATAGAAGATATTATGATCGGCGACACCATCTGCTCTCCTTTGAAACCGGAAGCGCTGCCTTTCGTAAAAATTTCCGAACCCACCATTTCCATGACATTCTCCGTAAATGACAGTCCATTTGCGGGAACAGAAGGAAAATTCGTCACATCCCGTCATCTGCGTGACAGACTGTATAAAGAACTGAATACAGACGTCAGCCTGCGTGTAGAAGATACAGATTCCATGGATGCGCTGAAAGTATCTGGTCGTGGGGAACTGCATCTGTCTATTCTGATTGAAACACTGCGCAGAGAAGGCTATGAATTCCAGGTTTCCAAACCTGAAGTTTTGTTCCAGGAAATCGACGGTAAAAAATGTGAACCTATGGAAGCCGTTACCATTGACGTACCTGAAGAATTTGTGGGGAATGTCATCGAAAAACTGGGCGGCAGAAAAGGTGAAATGACAAACATGTATCCCGCAAAAGGCGGATACACTCGTCTGGAATTCTCCATTCCTGCTCGTGGTCTGATTGGCTACCGCAGTGAATTTATGACAGATACAAAAGGCAATGGTATCCTGAACTCCGTATTTGATGGTTATGAACCTTATAAAGGTGAAATTCCTACTCGTTCTCAGGGTTCTCTGGTTGCTTTTGAAAGCGGCGAAGCTATCACTTATGGTCTGTATAACGCCCAGGAAAGAGGCGATCTGTTCATCGGCGCCGGCGTAAAAGTTTACGAAGGTATGATCGTCGGCAGAAACGCAAGAGCAGATGACATGGATATCAACGTATGTAAGAAAAAACAGCTGACAAATACACGTTCCTCTGGTTCCGATGAGGCGCTGCGTCTGACACCGCCCATCCAGATGTCTTTGGAACAGTGCATGGAATTCATCAGCGATGATGAATTGTTGGAAGTAACACCTGTGAGCCTGCGTATGCGGAAAAGAATCCTGGACTGCAACCAGCGCAGAAAATTCAGAATTCACGGGAAATAAACCTGTTGTAATGGGATAAGAGGTGCAATATGGCGGCAAGAACGAAAGGAAAAAGTTCATTTGTAAAACAGGCAGCGATTCTGGCATCGGCAGGGATGCTGGTGCGTTTCCTGGGCTTTGTCTATCGTCTGCCCCTGACCAATATGCTGGGGGACGAAGGAAACGGCATCTATGGTATGGGGTATTATATCTATACCTTTTTGCTGATTTTGTCCTCTGCGGGTCTGCCTGCAGCCATTTCCAAGCTGGTTTCCGAGCGTTTGGCACTGCGGCAGTACCGCAATGCCCATCGGGTATTCCAGACCTCTTTGATTGTTTCTGCTTCTCTTGGCACGATCTTTGCCATTTTGATGGCACTGACAGCCAGACAGACAGCGGCACTGGTGAAAACACCGGACAGTTATTACTGTATTTTGTCCCTCTGTCCAACACTGATTATCGTTGCCATTATGTCCGTGTACCGCGGATATTTCCAAGGCATGAATACCATGGTGCCCACAGCCATTTCTCAGATTGTGGAACAGATTTTTAACGCCTTTTTCAGCGTATATCTGGCATATATCTTCTTAGGTATGTTTATTCCAGAAGGTGAAACGGAAAATATCGCATTGGGTGCAGCCGGCGGTACCATGGGTACCGGTATTGGCGCATTGGCAGGTCTGGTCATCGTGTTCATCAGCTATATGATGATTCGCCCTTATCTGCTGCGCCGAGCGAAAATCTGTCGTCAGCCTTATGAAGAAACCAGAACAGAACTGGTAAAAAGACTGATGGGTACAGCTTGGCCTATCATCGTTGGTACCGCTGTATTCAGTATGACCAACCTCATCGACATTGGTATGGTTATGCGGATTTTGACAGCTTCCGGTTACTCCGAAACAGAAGCCACCGTTTTATATGGTCAGCTTTCCGGGAAATATGTAACACTGACAACACTGCCTGTTGCCATTTCCTCATCCATTGCAACTGCGGTACTGCCCAGCATTGCGGCATCTAATCGTTTGGGTGAGCGGAAACAGGTGAACCGGAAAATGAATCTGACTATGCGTATTTCCATGATCATTTCTGTGCCTGCGGCAGTGGGTATCGGTGTTTTGGGACCTCAGATCATTGCCATGTTGTTCCCGAAGGCTTCCGATGGTGGCATTTTGCTGACAGTTGGTGCGATTTCTATTATTTTCCTGGCTTTGTGCCAGACAGCAACCGGGATTTTGCAGGGTATTGGACACATCCGAGTACCTGTTGTAGGTGCACTGTTGGGCGCAGTGATGAAAGTAATCCTCAACGCAATTTTAATCCCCATTCCTGCGTTGAATATCATCGGCGCCGTATTGTCCACTACAGGCTGTTATCTGGTGGCATCTATCTTTGACGTTTATATGCTGTCACGGATTACGAAAGTGCGTTTTGACTTCAAACGTATTTTGTTAAAACCCATCCTTGGCTCTATTGTCATGGGTATTGCCGCATTGGGTGTATACTTCGGTCTGTATCACTTTGTACCTAGCAATACCCTTTGCACATTGGTTGCCATTGTATTGGCAATCGTGGTTTATGGCTTGATTATGCTGATTATTGGCGGTATTCAGGAAGAAGATTTGCAGTCCATTCCTATGGGCGGCAGACTGATTCGTCTGAGCAAAAAATTGCATTTGATGTAAACAATGGCTCTTTTGCCGTAAGGCAAAAGGGCTTTTTTGTATATGGGTTTTGTGCTATAATAAAAGTAATTGTTTTTGTCAGAAAAAACGAAAGAAAGAAAAATATCAAGAAAAAATTTACGAAAAAAGAGGTGAGAATATGTTCGATATTGCAGAGGAATTGAAAAAACTTCCACAGAAACCCGGTGTATACCTGATGAAAAACGAAGCCGGAGAGATTATCTATGTGGGAAAAGCCATCAATCTGCGGAACCGCGTGCGGCAGTATTTCCAAAGCAGCCGGAATCATACGGCAAAGACCCGCACCATGGTGCCCCATATCAAGGAATTCGAATATATTGTCACCGATTCAGAAATGGAGGCTTTGATTCTGGAGTGTACCCTCATCAAAAAGCATAGCCCCCATTATAATATTATGCTGAAGGATGATAAGACCTATCCTTATATCAAAGTGACGGTACAGGAGGATTTTCCGAGGATTTTTGCCACACGCAGACGGGAAAAGGATAAAGCGAAATACTATGGACCCTTTACGGATGTACTGGCAATGAAAGAAACTGTGGAAACCCTCCATAAGCTGTTTCCCATTCGAAAATGCAAAAAGGTCTTTCCCAGAGATATCGGGAAAGAACGTCCTTGTCTGAATTACCATATTGGTCAATGTCTGGCACCATGCAGTGGAAATGTGACCAAAGAGGAATATGGCGCTTATGTAAAAGATGCCATGGATTTTCTGGAAGGCAGACATGATGATATCCGCAAGCGTATGGAAGCGGAAATGATGGAAGCGGCAGAAAAAATGGAGTTTGAAAAAGCCGCAGCCCTCCGGGATAAGATTATGGCTATCCAAAGTGTGGCGCAGAAACAGAAAATGGCGAATATGTCCTTGCAGGAAGCGGACGTTATTGCCTTTGTACGGGCATTTTCGCAGTGTCTGGTGCAGGTGTTCTTCATTCGGGATGGACAAATGACTGGCAGAGAGAATTTCAATTTGTCTGCACCGGAAGAACAGAGCCGCAGTGAAGTTATGACGGCTTTTGTGGAGCAGTTTTACAGCGGCACCGCCCATATTCCCAAAGAAATTATATTGCAGGAGCCTTTGACGCCAGAAGAAGCCCCCCTTTTGGAAGCATATCTGGCAGAACGCAGAGGCAGTAAAGTCACCATTACCGTGCCCATCAAAGGGGAAAAACAGAAGCTGGTGGAACTGGCTTACAAAAATGCCAATATCGTCTTTGAACAGTTTGGTGAGAAAATGAAACGGGAAGAACAGCGCACCAAAGGTGCAATGGAAGAAATCCGCCAGGCTCTTGGTCTGCCCCAGATGCTCCATCGTGTGGAAGCATACGATATTTCCAATACACAGGGTTTTGCTTCCGTTGGCTCCATGGTGGTTTTTGAGGATGGTAAGGCAAAATACAGCGATTATCGCAAGTTTAAGATTAAAACGGTGGTAGGTCCTAATGACTTTGCATCCATGCAGGAGGTCATTACTCGTCGTCTGAATCATGCCATCAGAGAAAAGTCAGAGGGCAAAAGCAGCAGTTTCACCCGTTTACCGGATTTGATTCTTATGGACGGCGGCAGAACACAAGTCCATGCAGCGGAGGAAATTTTAGCAGAATTTGGTATGGAAATCCCTGTTTGTGGTATGGTAAAAGATGACAAACACCGTACCAGAGGGCTGTTTTTTCAGGAAAAAGAAATTTCCATGCCCCTCACATCAGAAGGATTTCGTTTGGTGACAAGAATCCAAGATGAAGTCCATCGCTTTGCTATCGCCTATCATCGCAAACTGCACCAGCAGCAGTCTTTGCATTCTGCATTGGATGAAATCAAAGGCATTGGTCAGGTAAGAAGAAAAGCTTTGATGCGTCACTTTGGCTCTGTGGAAAAAATCGCGGAAGCAGAAGTGGCAGATTTGCTGGAAGTGGAAGAAATGACTATCCCTGCGGCGG
Source organism: Anaerotignum lactatifermentans (assembly GCF_014982935.1). Taxonomy (NCBI): domain Bacteria; kingdom Bacillati; phylum Bacillota; class Clostridia; order Lachnospirales; family Anaerotignaceae; genus Anaerotignum; species Anaerotignum lactatifermentans. Next base: position 13,629 of record NZ_JADCKK010000038.1, read on the forward strand.
AAGCGGTTTACGCTTTCTTCCGTGGAATCGACATAGAGAAAGAAAAATCGGCGGTTCAGTCAGAGTGAAAGGAGTGCGGATATGTATTCGGCATCAATCAAGAAATTTTTGGAACATTTTAATTTGGAAAATATCCTGCCGGAAATCAATTTGGATGGCAGAGTTATCAATCGTAAAGAAGTCAATCGTCCTGCTCTGCAGCTGACAGGATTTTATGAACGGTTTGATAATGACCGGGTGCAGATCATCGGTCGGGTAGAACACAGTTATCTGCTGACCCTTGACCCGGAACAGCGCAGACAGGCCATTTGCCATCTGTTTGAATATCACATTCCCTGCCTGATTATCTGTAAGAATCTGGAAGTCTTTCCGGAAATGCTGTACTATGGCAGAAAATATGGAATCCCCATTTTCCGCAGCAAAGACACCACAACCAATTTTGTGGCAGAACTGATTGCGTGGCTCCATAATGAATTGGCAGAGCGGGAAACCATCCATGGTGTGCTGCTGGATATTTATGGGGAAGGGGTTCTGATTACTGGCGACAGCGGTATCGGCAAAAGTGAAACCGCTCTGGAATTGATTAAGCGTGGACATCGTTTGATTGCCGATGATGCGGTGGAAATCAAAAAGATTGCTGATCGGACACTGGTAGGTACCTGTCCAGAACTGATTCGTTATCTCATTGAACTGAGAGGTATCGGCATCATCAACGTAAAAGAACTCTTTGGTGTCGGTGCAGTAAAACTGAAAAAGACCATTGACCTTGTGATCCGTTTGGAAATGTGGGACGGTACACCGGGGACTTATGACCGCATTGGTCTGGACGAGGAATACATTGACATTTTGGGGAATAAAGTGCTTTGTAACACTATTCCCATTCGTCCCGGCAGAAATGTCGCTGTCATTTGTGAATCGGCAGCCATCACCAACCGTCAGAAGAAGATGGGAACAAACACTGCCAAGGAACTGGAACAGCGGATTTTGGCAAGTATGCAAAAATCGGAGGAATAAACCATGATGGAAGAATTGAAGAAAAAGCTGTTGGATTTGTTGGGAGAAGAAGGTTTTCGCACAGAGGAATCCATGGCGAAACATACGACCTTCAGAACTGGCGGTCCGGCAGATTTGTTTTTGATGCCCCAGAATCGTACAGAACTAAAAGAAAGCATTGCGCTGCTGCGGGAACACAATGTGCCTTATATGGTCATTGGTAATGGCAGCAATCTGCTGATAGGTGACGGCGGCATCCGCGGTGCAGTCATCCAGCTTTATCAGCGGATGCAGCATATTTCCGTAGATGGTACAGAAATGACATTGGACTGCGGTGCATTGCTGTCAGCGGCAGCGGCACAGGCGGCAGACGCTTCTCTGGAAGGATTGGCATTTGCTTCCGGTATTCCCGGTACTTTCGGCGGTGCTGTCGTTATGAACGCAGGCGCTTACGGCGGAGAAATGAAGGACGTGCTTCTTTCCGCAGATGTGCTGACAGAAGATTTGGAAGTAAAAACAATCCCTGTGGAAGAACTGGACTTGTCCTATCGTCACAGCATTGTACCAGAAAAAGGATACATCGTGCTGGGCGGCAAATTGCAGCTGAAAAAAGGAAATGAACAGGAAATCCGGGAACGGATGGCAGAACTGGCACAGCAGCGTCGGGAAAAACAGCCCTTGCAGTATCCCAGCGCAGGCAGTACCTTCAAACGCCCCGAAGGATATTTTGCAGGAAAACTCATCAGTGATGCAGGATTGAAAGGCAAAACCATCGGCGGTGCTCAGGTTTCTGAAAAACATGCCGGTTTTATTGTCAATATCGGTGGTGCCACCACAAAAGATATTCTGGATTTGATTGCTTTCTGCCAGAAAACAGTGCAGGAGCAGTTTGGCGTAACACTGGAAACAGAAGTGAAGATTGTTGGGGAACGGTAAGAGATACGAAAGAGAGGTGTATCTTGTATGCGGTTTGTAATTGTAACAGGTATGTCGGGGGCAGGGAAAACCTCCGCACTGAAATTTTTGGAAGATATCAACTATTTTTGCGTAGATAACATGCCTCCTGCACTTTTGCCGAAGTTTGCGGAGCTTTGTTATGAACAGGACGGCGGTTTTGAGAGGGTTGCCATTGGGATTGATATCCGCGGCGGCAAGTTGTTCTATGACCTGTTTTCTGTGCTGTTTGAGATGCAGGAAAATGGTTATGATTATGAAATCCTGTTTTTGGATGCATCGGACAGCGTACTCATCAAGCGGTATAAGGAAACCAGAAGAAGTCATCCTTTGTCCAGAAGAGGTTCTATTGAAGAAGGTATTTCCAAAGAACGGGAAATGCTGCGGGAAGTGAAGGCGAAGGCAACTTATATCATCGATACCAGCAATGTTTTGACGAGAGAACTGAAAGAACAGATCAACCGTATTTTCCAGGATAATGAGAAATTTGAAAGCCTTGTGATTACCGTTTGTTCTTTTGGCTTCAAATATGGTATTCCTGCGGACAGTGATCTGGTATTTGATGTGCGGTTCCTGCCAAATCCTTACTACATCCCGGAATTGAAGGAGTTGTCTGGCAATGACAGCCCTGTCAGCGACTATGTCATGAGCTTTGCGGAAAGCCGCGAATTTCTGGACAAGCTGGTGGATATGCTGGAATTTCTGATCCCCCATTATATCAAAGAAGGTAAGAACAGTCTGGTTATCAGCATCGGCTGTACCGGCGGCAAACATCGTTCTGTAACACTGGCAAATGCCCTTTTCACAGCGTTGTGCCAGAAGGAACACACGGTGCTCCTGAAGCATAACGACGTGGAAAAAGACGCAAAGAGAAAAGGTTAAATCAAGAAGAGTGAATGTGGAGAGAAAACCATGACGGAAACTACAAATTTGTCATTTTCCTATAAGGTAAAAGAGGAGTTGTCCGCACATTTTGGGAATGCCCGCCATTGCCAAATTGCGGAATTGTCTGCCATTGTAAATATATGTGGAGGGATTGCCAGTTTTGGCAAAACTTTTTGTTTAAAAATACAAACAGAGAATTTTCTCGTCGCGAAAAAGTGCTTTACATTATTACAAAATACTTTTAATATTAGAGTTGATATATCTGTACGTTCGGGCGGTAAAAGACGACGGATTTATCTGCTCCTGATTCGCAATGCTTTCGATGCGGCACGTGTGCTTATGGCAACGGGCATTTTACATAAGGACAGAGAACAGACAGTGACTTTTGATCGGATTTATCCGCCTGTGACAGCAGCAGTCTGTTGCCGACGGGCATACCTGCGCGGTGCGTTTCTTGCATCAGGTTCCGTAAATAATCCTGAAAAGAATTATCATCTGGAATTTGTTGTAAACAGTCCGCTTCTTGCAGCTGATCTGCAGGAAATGGTCAATTCATTCGGTTTGGAAGCCAAGACCGTTACGCGTAAGGATCATGAAGTGATATATCTGAAAGAAGGCGAACAGATTGTTGACCTTTTGAATGTGATGGAAGCGCATCTGGCACTGATGGAACTGGAAAATGTCCGCATCGTGAAGGAAATGCGCAATGATATCAATCGTAAAGTAAACTGCGAAACAGCCAACTTGAATAAAGTTGTAGGAGCCGCAGTAAAGCAGCTGGAGGACATTATGTTCATTCAGAGTACCATGGGGCTGCAAAAATTACCGCCACAGCTGGCAGAACTGGCAGAGGCGCGTTTGCAATATCCAGAGAAAAGTCTGAAAGAACTGGGAAGTTGTTTGTCGGAGCCGTTAGGAAAATCCGGCGTAAATCACCGGCTGCGTAAGATCAGCGCCATCGCAGAAACTTTGAGAGAGGGTAAAGGTGAAGGAAAATGACAGAAAAGACAGTTATCATCAAATCAGCACTGGATGCAAGACAAGTAGCTTTCTTCGTACAGACAGCAGGTAAATTTCAGAGCGATATTAAAATTGCCATTGACAACAAAAAAGTAAGTGCAAAAAGCATTATGGGCATCATTGCTCTGGAAATGGCAGAAGGTCAGCGCGCAAATATCCTGGCAGAAGGCAGTGACGAAGAAGCAGCTGTAAACGAATTGGCAGCAGCATTATCTTAATTCGGAATTATTTCATTATTATTGATTCTACAAAAGAGCATTTGAGAACTTATAGAAAGCAGCACTTGTGGAATACACAGGTGCTGCGTTTTTATTGCGATCCTGCGGGATTTCGTGTATAATATATAAGCTGCTTTGGCAGAAAAAAACATAGTGTGATGAGATGTTCCTTGCGAAGGACGAAAGTCCCACCATCTCAAAAATAAAAAACAGGGGGTTTTTTTATGCAAAAAAATGGAAGTAAAACAAGAATGTTGGCATATACGGCGCTGGTAGCGGCAGTGTATGCGGTGTTGACAGTAGGGGTTGCGCCCTTAAGCTACGGTATGATTCAGATTCGTTTTTCCGAAATATTGGCGCTGTTGGCTTTTGTGGACAAACGGTATGCACCTGGCTTGATTCTGGGCTGTTTCATTGCAAACTGCTTCAGTCCGCTGGGCATGGTGGATGCAGTCTTCGGTACTTGTTGTACCGCAGCAACGCTCTATGGCATCACCCATTTCAGCAAAAACTTGTTTATCGCAAGCCTTTGGCCTGTATTCTGCAACGCTTTTCTGGGCGTGGAATACTATCTGCTGCAAAACGCACCGCTGTTCTTGACAGCAGGCACCATTGCGCTTGGTGAATTTCTGGCAGTATCCTGTGTGGGATATGTGATCTTCCGTCAGGTAATGAAAAATGGACACTTGGTCAGCCAACTGAAAATTGGATAAAAAGAAAAGGGATAGACCTGAAAGAGGTGTATCCCTTTTTTGATGGAAATAGAATGGTCTTTTTTTACCTCCTTCCGGCATAAGGTGAAGGGGGAGGGGTGGATATGAAACGAAAAAAACTGGTGTTGGCAGTTTCTGCGGCAGTACTTTTGGGCGGATATACCGTAGGTATTTTTGGACAGACAGAGGGGGATTTGACCCAGAAACAGATAGATAATCCCAATACATTGGAAAATAAAGAAGAAATTGCCAGAAGCGTGCTGGAATCCACAGGGCGCAGCAGACAGTATGACTTGCGGGATCTGGGAGATGTAACGGTGTATCTGGGAAGCGATGTGACGGGAAATCCACAGGATGCCATCGTTACCGTAAGTTTTGGTCCAAAAAACACTGTTGTGGCAGCTTATACTGCTGACGGAAATGTTTATGAGTATACAGGCGATTTGGGGGATTTTTACGGTGTGCAGAATATCCGCTTTGTCCCTGTGCCGGAACTGAAAAAGGAGATTGTCATTGTGCGGGAACAGGTGAATCAGTCCTTGGGTTCTTTTGAACAGTCAGATATTTTGCGAGGCTATGTTTTTGATGGGAAAGAGTATCAGGATGTGCTGAATACACCCCAGAAAATCGAATCCAGCTGGAATAACCTGTGGAATAAAGGGGAATTACAGGAGCCAAGTCTGTGGCGGCGTGTGACGGAGGAAACAGAAAGCAAATGGACTGGCGGAGAGGAACCCTCCCTTACCATCACCCGTTACCAGAGTTATCTGGAATCTGATGACAAAGGAGAAGGGGAAGTGCCGGCAGATGATACGTTCCAAGAAAAAGACAGCCGCGTCGTGGTAGAACGCTTTTTCTGGTCAGATGAATGGAACCGTTTTATTTTGGATGAAGCAGTGGAAGTAGCCACAGGTCAGCCTGTAGCCATTATTGAAAATTTAGCGTCTTCGCCTTATTTGCTGGCAGATTTGCCGGATTTCAAGGATTACCGCATTGTGCGAAAAGACGGAACAACGGCTTATGTGGATGCGGAGGAGCTGAAATTTTAATCTGGAAAAGGTATTGACAAATAGGGTTGGAGTGTTATAATAACACTATCGAAAAAAGGAAAACCTGTGATTAAGAGGAGTAGTTTTACAGACTGCACTTTCAGAGAGTCGTGGATGGTGGGAAAACGACAGTCAGCGTAAAATGAATGGACTTATGAGGGCGGACGAAAGCGCAAGCGAGTAGTAACCGACGGGAACCGCGCCCGTTACCCTGGCGGACTGCATGAATGTGCAGGCAAAGTGGATGGAATCTCATCAATTTGGGTGGTACCGCAGGATAACCAGTCTTGTCCCATAGAAATATGGCGACAGGACTTTTTTTATTGCCGGGAGGGATTGATATGAATCAGACAGGAAGACGATGGCGCAGCCATTGACAAGGTACAAAGATAAAGAGATAACCCAATATTTTGATTTGATTAAAGGAGAGATTACTTATGAAAAAAATGATGGCTTTGGCAATGGCAGCAGTAATGACAATGGCAGCGCTCACAGGCTGCGGCGGCAGTGGCAGCGGTGACAGCGCAAACGGCGATGTACCTGTAATCGGTATTTCTCAGTATGGGCAGCATGCTTCTTTGGATAACTGCCGTGAAGGCTTCCTGCTTGGTCTGGAAGAAAGCGGTTTGGTAGAAGGTGTAGACTATGTGATTGATTATCAGAACGCAGGTTTCGATGATACCATCGCACAGCAGATCGCTCAGAACTTCTCTGCAAACAACGTAGCGCTCATGTGTGGTATCGCAACAAACTCCGCAACAGCTTGCTATGCAGCGGCAGAAGATAAAAACATTCCCGTTATTTTCACAGCAATTACAGACCCTGTGAAAGCAAAACTGGACAGCGGCAATATCACTGGTACCAGCGATAAACTTCCCATCGAAGAACAGCTGAAACTGATTCGTGCCCTGCAGCCCGATGCAAAAACAATTGGTATCCTTTACACCACAAGCGAACCCAACTCTGTTTCCGCAGTGGAAGAATATCAGGCAAAAGCTCCTGAATATGGTTTTACCATCGAAGCCATTGGCGTTATGCAGCAGTCCGAAGTTCTGCAGGCAGCAGATACTATGATTTCTAAAGGCGTTGACTGCATGACAAACCTGACAGATAACAACGTGGTAGGCGTTCTGCCCTCCATTCTGGAAAAAACAAATGATGCAGGCATCCCTGTATATGGCAGTGAAATCGAACAGGTAAAAATTGGCTGTATCGCATCCGCAGGTATTGAATATGTAGCACTGGGCAAGAGAACAGGCGAAATGGCAGCGAAAATTCTGAAAGGCGAAGCAACAGCAGAAGAAATGCCTTACGAAACCATTACTGATTCTGAAATCTACTATAATCCTGATGTACTGACAGCTATGGGTCTGACATTACCCGAAGATATCGCAGCGGAAGCTATTGACGTAACCGCTGAATAAGAAATAGCAAGAGAGAGGGTTTTCTGTTATGAATGCAATGATGGAATTATGTATCAGCACGTTGACACAGGGCTTTATCTATGCCCTGTTGTCCTACGGCGTATATATCACCTATAAAATTTTGGATTTTCCCGACCTGACTGTAGATGGCAGCTTTCCTCTGGGGGCAGCTGTGACAGCTGTGATGCTGGTCAAAGGCGTGAATCCTTTTGTGACACTGTTAGCAGCTCTTTTCATTGGTGCTGTAGCAGGGTTTGTGACAGGCTTTATCCATGTAAAACTGGGTGTAAGAGACCTGCTGGCAGGTATCATCACCATGACAGCATTGTTCTCCATCAACCTTCAGATTGCAGGTTCTAACCTGGCAATTGAACGGAGTATTGATACTATTTTCACTTCCGGTCCCATTATGGCAATCATGGGCAGTAGCTCCCTGATTTATCGGAAATTTGTGGTGGCTCTGGTTCTGGCAGTGGTAGTGAAACTGATTCTGGATTGGTATTTGAAAACAAAAAGTGGTCTTTTGCTTCGTGCCGTTGGGGATAACGCAACACTGGTTACAACATTGGCAAAAGATAAAGGCAATGTAAAACTTCTTGGTCTGGTCATTGCCAACGCATTGGTTGCCCTTTCCGGTGCAGTTGTTTGTCAGGAACAGCGTGCATTCTCCAGCACCATGGGTACTGGTCAGGTGGTATTCGGTCTGGCAGCAGTTATCATCGGTACAACACTGTTCCGCAAACTCAGCTTCTTTAAGGCAACAACAGCAGTGCTCATCGGCAGTGTGTTCTATAAGGCTTGTATTCAGGTTGCCATCAGTCTGGGGCTGCCCGCAAACCTGCTGAAACTGGCAACAGCAGTATTGTTCCTGGTGGTTCTGGTACTGGGCAACAAACAGAAAGGCGGCGAAGATCGTGCTTGAACTGAAACATATCAAAAAAGTATATAATCCGGGTACAGTTACAGAAATGTGCCTGTTTGACGATTTTAATCTGACTGTAAAAGACGGGGAATTTGTTTCCATCGTTGGCAGTAACGGCAGCGGCAAAACTTCTATGCTGAACATTATCTGCGGCACCATCCCCATCGAAGGGGGACAGGTTCTCATTGGCGGCAAGGATATTTCCAAAATGAAGGACTTCCAGAGATATCGTACCATCGGTCGTGTGTATCAGAATCCTTCCATGGGTACATGCCCTAATCTGACTATGCTGGAAAATATGTCTTTGGCAGATCATAAAGGCAAACATTTTGGTCTGGGCTTTGGCATCAATAAAGCAAGGGAAAATTATTACAGAGAACAGCTTTCCATTCTGGGACTGGGGCTGGAAGATAAAATGCATGTAAAACTTGGTGCATTGTCCGGTGGTCAGCGTCAGGCAGCATCCCTGATTATGTCCACATTGACACCCATCGAATTTCTGATTCTGGACGAACACACAGCAGCGCTGGACCCGAAAACAGCGGAAATCATTATGGAATTGACCCATAAGGTTGTGGAAGAAAAGAAGCTGACAGCCATGATGGTTACCCATAACCTGCGCTATGCGGTAGAATATGGCAGCCGTCTGATTATGATGGACAAAGGCGGCATTGTTATGGACAAAGCTGATGAAGAGAAGAAAAATACAAATATCGACGATATTCTGGATGTATTTACTTCCATCAGTATTGAATGCGGCAACTAAACAGAAAATAAAGAACGCTGGAATTTTGATTCCAGCGTTCTTATTGGTGAATCCAATAAAAACCCCCGGCTATGCCGGGGGAATCAGTGAGCTTCAGCTTCAAGCAAAAACCTCCTATGCTATAATTATCTTGAGTCCGCCAAGACACAAGAAAGCATAGGAGGTTT
>NZ_JADCKK010000039.1:0-22285 GCF_014982935.1 Anaerotignum lactatifermentans
ATAACCATGAGAGAATTCAATTAAAAACAGGAGTGGCGCCGCTCACGCTACGCCACTCCACTTGAAAATCAAATATTATCCTCGTAAGAACGCTTTTTGTACTGTCCGCACAAATTGGAGCAGTTCAAAACTTATATGTTTTTCTCTCTCTTTTAATAATTCCATTAAGAAATGCACAAAAACTGTGCCACCAAAGGCAATGTGACAACAGAGAAAATGGTGGAAACGAAAACGTATTCCGAAGCCCGTTTTTCATCATTGCCGTAAATTTCCGCAAATGAAGGCAGGGCTGCCGCCGCAGGCGTACCCATGAGCACCACCAGCACGCTCAGGGCAATGCCATCCAGGAACAGGCTTGCCACAGCCTTTGTAAACAAAGGCATGATGATCAGTGTCACAAAACTGAATACATAGACTTTCTTGTCTTTGAAAATTTCTTTGATATTTGCCACTGCCAACAGTGTACCAATATAAATCATAGACAGGCAAACCGTTGTATTTGCAGAGAACTCTAATGCGTCATAAATAGGCTGAGGCAGGGAAATGGAGTTCACGAAACAGAATACACCAATGACTGCTGAAATACAGATCAGATTCAAAAACGCCTCCCGCAGCATTCTGCCTACTGTTTTGCGTTTTCCACTGCCAATGGCAAAGAGCACAGAACATACGGTGAACAGGAACACGTTGCAGGTGAACATAACTGCCACGCAGAAGATCAGCCCATCCTCGCCGTACATGGCCATAATCAAAGGCTGACCCATGAAGATAACGTTGCTGTAAACACCGCCGCCGGAGAACAGCCCCAGTTCTGGAAATTTCATCTTCATGGCTTTCCCGATGATGAAAAACAGTACTGCCCCCAAAGAGCATATCAAAAACGTGCCGCCGCAGGTCTTTAGAAATCCAATGAGAATCTCATGAGAAAACGGACGCTGCATCAATACAATCATGTTTGCAGGTACTGCCACACGGGTCAGCACAATGGAAAGCCCTTTCGCATTGCTCTCCGTCAAAAACTTCTTTTTGTTCAAAATTACACCGACCACCATCAAAAGAACCATGGTCAGCAGCTGGTAAATTACCGGTATTGCCAATTTTTGTTCCCTTCTTCCTCTTTACTTCTTCCTTCAAGTAATGTATGGTTTCTTTCACATCAATTGAAAAAAAATTGTCCCCCTTTTGTTCAAAACAAATCATCTGTTTTGAAATTGAAAACTGGCGTTGATTTTGCCTAAGATCCATAAAGTCAATCTTGCCATGACAAAACCAATGACTGCCCCCGCCAAAACGTCCGTGGGAAAATGCACTCCAAGATACAGACGGGAAATCCCCATAAGCACTGCAAAAACATAAGCGACAATGCCCCATTTGCGATTCATGGCGTAAATCGCTGTCGCTGCTGCAAAGGATGAGGAGGTATGTCCCGACGGGAAGGAAAAATCCGCTAGAGGCGGCACCAGAATGGAAAATCCCAACAAGTCATAGGGTCGCATCCTGCCCACCATAGGCTTCAAAGTCACATTGCATACCAACGCTGTCGTCCCCAGACATAACAGCAGAGCCAGACCGTATCTGGCAAATTTCCTGTTTTTGATGCCATATAACAGCATCAAAATCCCCAGCAAAATCCAGAACCAGCCTGCATTGCCCATTTTTGAAATGAATAGCATGGGGGCGTTCAGCCCATCACACACCACATGTTCCTGTATCCACAGTATGATCTGTGCATCTAACTGTTGTATCATCTCCAAAGGCTTTCCTCCTTTTCGTCAGCCCCCCAGAAAAACATGTTCTACCAGAATTTTGATCCCAATGAGAATCAGTACGGCACCGCCGGCAAATTCTGCCTTTGCCTGCAAAAAGTTCCCCAAGCCTTTGCCAAGCATACCGCCGCAGAAAGAAAGCACAAAAGATACCACACCGATGATGCCAGCTGCCCACCAGATATTCACATCCAGAATGGCAAAACTGATACCCACTGCCAATGCGTCGATGCTGGTTGCTACTGCCTGAAGCAGCAGTACTTTTGCTGTCAGAACGGATTGTCCGCTTTCTTCCTCGTCGTCGCCAAAGCTTTCCCGGATCATGTTCCCGCCGATGACGGCAAGCAGTACAAAGGCAATCCAGTGGTCGACAGACTCAATATATGTTTTCACACTGCTGCCCAAAAACCAGCCAATGACGGGCATCAAAAACTGAAAACCACCGAAATATAACCCCTGGGTAGCTGCTTGTTTCTTTCCAAATCCCTTGACAGAAACACCATTGGAAATGGAAACGGCAAAAGCATCCATGGCTAAACTGACTGCAATCAGTAATATGGTTACAAATTCCAAATGAATTCCTCCTGTTCCTTCTCGTCCCTTCTTTCAGTATAGTCCCATAACTTTTATACTATACCACGCAATGAGAAAAAGGGTCAATGAAAATCCATCATTTTCCAAAATTCAACTATTTTTCATAAGAAAAAGCGGAAAAACAAAGCCGCATTTTCCGCAAGAAAACATTTTTGAAAATGGTCTCTATAAAATATAATAGCTGGAATCCTTTAAATGCAAGAATTCCAGCTATTTTTATTTCTTATGGAGCAGTCCCCATCTGCTAAACTTATTTTGCGGAAACATATTTATAGATTTTTGCTTTATAAAAAGCATAGCCTACCACCAGGAAAATCACAAAGCCTGCACCGCCCTGCACCAAGTTTTCGGGAATGGAAGTCAGAGCCACTGTGAAGCTTTTCTGCAAAACAGCACCACCGAAGTAGTATCCAATAATCATCCACACAATGCCCACAACGGAACCAGCCAGATTCCGCAGACCGAAAAAGTGCTTTTCTGCCGGTGTATAATGTGCGATCTTGCCTACCAATAAGCCCATAACCCCTTTGATGATGAGGGTAAAGGGTGCCCAATGGGCATATCCGCTGAGCAGGTCAGCCAACGCAGCCCCAACACCGCCGGCTACCATGCCGTAACGCCAGCCAAAAAATACGCTGATCAGCAATATCATACTGTCCCCCAAATGAATGTAACCATTGGTAGCAGACACAGGAATCTGCAGCACCATGGTAGAAACTGTGACCAGAGCGATCATCAGTCCACGCAAACAAATTTCTTTCGTCTTCATTGTCATACCCCCGTTTCAAAGCTTCCTTTGTAAAACAGCATATCATATTTTCTGAGCCTCTGCTATTGGCGCCGCAACACTGTTTTAAATTGTACCCATACAGTTTTACATGTCAGGCAATATTTTTCGCCATAAACATAGGTAGAAAGTCCGTTTAGATTTTCTTTTTTCAGAAAAATATCCTTTATTTTCCAATCAATTTTTCCAGAAAAATAGAAGTACAAACGCAGGATTTCTGTTCTCCCTTGAATCGGGCGCAGATTTCTCTTTTCCTCTCCGCATTTTTGCACAAAAAAAAGAAGATATGCGTACATATCTCCTCATAATGTTGCGTATAAAGCCCCTGTATTCTCTGATTGTAATTTCTTTCTGTTGTGAGCATAAAAAATGGGAGTGACTGCGCTCTGCCTCGTGTCCTCTTGCACCTTCGTGCATGACTCTTTCCAGCTGCGTCTTTCTCCCGTTTTTTCCTTGTTTTTCTTTTTGGACATAAAAAAATGGGAGTTCTCAGGCTCTACCTCGTGTCCTCTTGCACGTTGGTGCATAACTCTCCCCAGTTGCACCTTTCTCCCTTGTTTTGCTTCTTTTTGTTTTTGGACATAAAAAATGGGAGTTCTTAGGCTCTACCTCGTGTCCTCTTGCACGTTGGTGCATGACTCTCCCCAGTTGCGCCTTTCTCCCTTGTTTTGCTTTTTGTTTTTGGACATAAAAAAATGGGAGTTACAGGGCTCGAACCTGTGACCCTCTGCTTGTAAGGCAGATGCTCTCCCAGCTGAGCTAAACTCCCATGTTTTTAACAATTCAATTATCACTCAAAAGTTGACCCGTAAGGGAGTCGAACCCTTGATTCGACCGTGAGAGGGTCGCGTCTTGACCGCTTGACCAACGGGCCAAAGAAGAAAAATAGCGGAGGAGGGATTTGAACCCCCGACACTGCGGGTATGAACCGCATGCTCTAGCCAACTGAGCTACTCCGCCTCAAGTCGACTAGTTCATTATATAGTCATATTGTCTATTTGTCAATACCTTTTTTCAAAAAATTGTCTTTTTTTGAAAACTTTTATTGTTCACGGTTGATATACAGGATTTCATTGCTCTTGACCAGCCCCAGTTTTTCTCTGGCAATCTGTTCGATATAGCTGTCGCTGTTATAGTAATCCTTTTTTGCCTGAAAATCCAATGTCTTTTGCTGTTCATCGGCAATCTGCTGCTGTACATCAGCCAGTTCCACTTTCAGCTGGCGATATTCCCGATACTGCCAGTACACCCCTGCCACAACGAACACGCAGAAAGCTACCAAAAAAAGATGGATCCATAATCCACCGGATTTTTTCTTTCTGGCTCTTTTTCCCATGGCAGTCACCCTTCCTAAGGTTTTCGACGCAAAAAACGAATATCCCGCCGTAATGTGTCTTTTTTTATTTTCACATATACTTTACATAATTGCAAGTGTTTTTTGGATTTTCCACCGCAAAATCTGACGAAATTCCCCACCGGTCTGCCAAAGGCAAGATAGAGCAAACGAAAGGGTGTCAAAATTATGGTCAACAATAACATGACCAGTCTTCCAATGACTTTCAGCACCTTTTCTCCCACAGCCATCACAAAAGGACTGGCAAGGGTTCCATAAAGCCCCATGCCGCCAAAAATAGCCACCAGCAGGAAAAAGCGGACTTCCCCATGGTTTTCCTGGAGCAACACCTCAAAGACACCCAGCGCCACCGCTGCCCAGTACAAGCCATCCTCTATCTGTACTGCCCAGACACCGTGGGGCAATATCCGCCGTGCAAGACGCATACCGTCATAAACCAATCCCATACCACCGCCCAGCAACAGGCAGCACAAAAACAAACTTCCTTGTCCCTGAATGTCCACCTGCCTGCCTCCTTTCAGCGGAACAACTTGGCAAAAAAGGATTGTTTGCCGCCGCCCATATTTTCCGCGTAGGTCAGTGCGTCCATGCGCCCTTCCACTGCCACTTCCCCTTCTTCCAGATTCAGCCGTCCAACATGGAGTCCTTCCCCTTTGATGATAAGTAATCCGCAGGTAGTATCCACTGCCACGCCTTCCTCATCAAAACGCAGGACGTCCGTCACGCCGCCAATCTCGATTCGTTCTCTGTCTGTCATACGAATGGTATGCTGCCGCAAATTCCGTTTTTCTTCCCCCAACAAAAAAACCTCCCCATACTGTTTTTACAGTATATCAGGGTGTCAAAAAGTTGACACCCTGTCGTCAAAGCCTCATTTCATTCAAGGCTTTGACGAGTAGACAGAAGTATAAAGCCAAAGTTCCATCGGCTAAAAGCCTTGAAACTTCAGCTTTTCCTCGTCGGAAATAAATTCCGACTGCGGATTCCAGTTGGGAAACTCTTCGTTTCCCAATCCCTTCCGCGTTCTCAATAAAAATGTTAAACTTCGTTTTTCTACAGTCTACTTTACTGTTTTTACAGTATATGAGAGGTTTTGGGACATTATTCCACTGCGCGATACATGCCGGCAGCATCTTCTTTTTTGGTGGATTCCTGCAGATTCAGCACTTCCACCTTTGTCACGTTATTGCCGAACTGAATTTCGATGATATCGCCGACCTTCACATCCGCGCCGGCTTTCACCACTTTGCCGTTGAGGGACACACGTCCCGCGTCGCAGGCTTCGTTGGCTACGGTTCTGCGCTTGATGATACGGGATACCTTCAGGAACTTATCAATACGCATGTTCATTTCCCCTTTGCTGTTTTTTCTTTCAAAAAAACGCTTTCTCAGGACGAGAAAGCGTTTCAAAAACAATCAAATCAAATTATTTGTTGATCGCATCTTTCAAAGCTTTACCTGCTTTGAATCTGGGTGCTTTGGAAGCGGGGATGGGCATTGCTTCGCCTGTCTGAGGGTTTCTGCCTTCACGAGCTGCTCTTTCAGCTACGTCGAATGTACCGAAGCCTACCAGCTGTACTTTGCCGTTTGCTGCCAGTTCTTCTGTTACAACATCTTCGAAAGCTTTCAGTGCTTTTTCAGCGTCTTTTTTGCTCATTTCCGCCTTTTCAGCAATCGCTGCAACTAATTCAGATTTGTTCATTGTGTTAGTCCTCCTAAATAAATCTATTAAAGTTTCTTGGATAAGGCAATTTTTGCCTGATCCCAGAGCAAATCCATTTCCTCCAGAGTCATTGTGGAAAGCTGCTTTCCCTCTGAAAGGGCTGAATTCTCAACATACTCAAATCTATTTATAAACTTTTTGGTGGCTTTTGTCAAGGCAAACTCGGGATTTATTTTCAAAAACCTTGCTACGTTCACCAGTGCGAACAAAATATCACCGAATTCTTCCTCTATATTGCCGTTTGGCTGTTCCACAGCCTCCTGCAGCTCCCGGATTTCTTCTGCCACTTTTTCCATGGCGCCGCCGGCTTCGTAAAAATCAAAACCAACGTCTGCCGCTTTCTTCTGCACCTTTCTGGCACGGGTCAGAGCAGGCAGGGCATCCGGCACACTTTTGAGGACATCTGTCTGGGTCTGCATATGTTTTTCCTTTTTCTTCAACGCTTCCCAGTTCACCAGCACCTGTTCCGCCGTATCCACAGAAATTTCTCCAAACACATGAGGATGACGGTAAACCATTTTCTCACAGATGCCTTGAATGACATCATCCAGTGTAAAGCCGCCTTTCTGGGCTTCGATGGAAGAATGGAATACAACCTGCATAAGCACATCCCCCAGTTCTTCCTTCAAGTTGTCCATATCGCCTTTATCAATGGCATCGACGGCTTCATAGGCTTCCTCCAGCATATCCGCCCGCAGGCTCTCATGGGTCTGGACCTTATCCCAAGGACACCCATTCTCACTGCGAAGCTGCTCGATGATGTCCCGTAAGTCGTCAAAAGTATATTTTTTCTGCACGTTCATTTCCTCCTTTTTAATTGGGACGTTTTTTGTCCCACATTTTATTCAAAAACCATAAACTTTTCTTCATTGTACTTCCAGAAAAACGGCGTTTTATCCATATCCCACCGCCTGAATTTATGTTATGATAATTCTAACAAAAATCACCTGCAAAAGAAAGTCCAAAGAAGAAAGGAAGTTGCAAACATGTTTCGCATTGTCAATAAAAAAGAATTAAACAGTGCTGTGACACTGCTTGAAATCGAAGCCCCTTTTGTGGCGAAAAAAGCCAAAGCGGGGCAGTTTATTATTTTCCGCGTAGATGAATTCAGCGAACGTGTCCCTCTGACCATCGCTGATTATGACAGAGAAAAAGGCACCGTCACCATCATCTTCCAGAAAGTTGGTCTGTCCACAAAACTGCTGGCAGCCAAAGAAGTTGGCGACTCCATCCGCGACTTTGTAGGCCCTCTGGGTGTTGCCACAGAATATGACGGCTTCAAGAAAGTTGCTGTTGTGGGCGGCGGCGTAGGCTGTGCCATCGCTTATCCTCAGGCAAAAGCCCTGCACGAACTGGGCGTGGAAGTAGATGTCATTGCAGGCTTTAGAAACAAAGACATTGTCATTCTGGAAGAGGAAATGAGCGCTGTTTCCGACAACTACTACCTGATGACCGATGACGGCACAAAAGGTGAAAAAGGCTTCGTTACAGACAAGCTGAAATCCCTCATCGAAGCTGGCAACCAGTATGACGCTGTCATTGCCATCGGTCCCATCCCCATGATGAAATTCGTCAGCCTTACTACAAAACCTTACGGCATCAAAACCATTGTCAGCCTGAACCCCATCATGATCGACGGCACAGGCATGTGCGGCGGCTGTCGTGTCACCGTTGGCGGCGAAATCAAATTTGCCTGCGTAGACGGTCCCGACTTCGACGGACATCAGGTAGACTTCGACGAACTGATGAACCGCAACTCCGTTTACAAGAAAGAGGAAGCGGATCTGGCTGAAAAACATATCTGCCGCATGGACAAAATGGCACACGACTTGATTCACTAAGGAGGACGGAAACAATGGCAAACATGAGCTTGGAAAAAATCAAAATGCCTGAACAGGCACCTGATGTGAGAAATAAAAACTTTGAAGAAGTAGCCATGGGCTACACAGCGGAAATGGCTATGGAAGAAGCTACCCGCTGTCTGAACTGCAAACACAAACCCTGTGTCAGCGGATGTCCCGTAAACGTACGCATCCCCGAATTCATCGCGGAAGTGGCAAAAGGCGATTTTATGGCAGCTTATAAGATCATCACTTCCACAAACGCTCTGCCTGCTGTCTGCGGTCGTGTATGCCCGCAGGAAAGCCAGTGCGAATCCAAATGCGTCCGTGCCATCAAAGGAGAAGCCGTAGCCATCGGTCGTCTGGAACGGTTTGTTGCTGACTGGTACATGGCAAACTGCGATGAAATGCCCGAAAAACCTGCCCAGAACGGCAAGAAAGTAGCTGTTATCGGTTCTGGTCCTTCCTCTCTGGCATGTGCCGGCGACCTGGCAAAAGCAGGCTATGCCGTAACCATTTTTGAAGCATTCCATACAGCCGGCGGCGTACTGGTTTACGGTATCCCCGAATTCCGTCTGCCGAAAGCTATCGTGCAGAAAGAAATCGACAAGCTGTCTGCTATGGGCGTTGAAGTCATGACAAACATGGTTATCGGTAAAGTATTATCCATTGACGAAATCATTGACGATATGGGTTATGATGCCGTATTCATCGGCACTGGTGCAGGTCTGCCTTCCTTCATGGGCATCCCCGGTGAAGCGCTGGTAGGCGTATATTCTGCTAACGAATACCTGACCCGTATCAACCTGATGAAAGCATATATTTCCGATTACGACACACCTATCCGTCATAGCAAAGCTGTTGCTGTTGTAGGCGGCGGCAACGTAGCCATGGACGCTGCAAGATGCGCAAAGAGAATGGGTGCAGAAAAAGTTTACATCGTTTACCGTCGTTCCGAAAAAGAAATGCCCGCGCGTCTGGAAGAAATCCACCACGCAAAAGAAGAAGGCATCGAATTCCACCTGCTGCGCAATCCTGTGAAGATTCTGGATGACGGCAATGGTCAGGTATGCGGTATCGAATGTCTGAAAATGGAACTGGGCGAACCCGATGCCAGCGGCAGAAGACGTCCTGTACCTGTGGAAGGCTCCAACTACGTTATCGACGTTGATACCGTGGTTATGTCCATCGGTACATCCCCCAACCCTCTGATCCGCAGCACTACAAAGGGTCTGGAAACCAACCGGAAAGGCTGTCTGGTAGTCAACGAAGAAACAAACCAGACCACCAGAGAAGGCGTTTATGCCGGCGGTGACGCCGTTACAGGGGCTGCAACGGTTATTCTGGCTATGGGCGCAGGCAAAAAGGCTGCCGCAGCCATTGATGAATATCTGAAAAACAAATAATCTTTTTTGAAATAGAAAAAGTACGGCAAACAAAGAAAGCCAAAATCCCTAAAATACAAAGGATTCTGGCTTTCTTATTTTTATTTCTTCTGAAAACAGTGAATCTCACCGAGAAATGAACGAAGGGAAGAAATCATAGCAGTTTGAGATACGTTTTTGCAAACAAAAACGGTATGGTGTTTAAGCCATACCGTCATTTTCTCAGGATTCCTCTTTCTTTTTTCTTCGGCGCAGTTCCCTCTCGTATGCCACCAGCATATAAATACAATTCCACACAAACAAAAGACCAATGGACAATTCCGGCACCCAGAAAACCAGTATGACGCTCACCGCCATACAGCTTCCATGACTGCCCCAGAAAAATTTCCGTCCAAGTCCTGTCAAGTTCCAGCGCATGGGGTTACGCACCCAAGACAAAACCACTGCCGCCAGACCGGATACCAGCACCACCACTACAAAAAGTCCGTAGATATGCCCCGTATCCCACACACTGGGCGCCCAAACGCTCACCAGCGCATCGGCGCAAAGGCAGAGCCAAGCCAGCAGCTCCAGCCGCATCCATGCGATACATCTTTTCAGCTGTACATCCGAAAGGTACTCCATAGCCGCCTCCTTATGATGCCTGACCCAATTCTTCCTTCCATTCCAGCCAAACACAAATAGGGTTCCAAATAAATACTACAGGGATAACAAGTGCCTGCATGCCCTGCACCCACTCCGCTTTCCATACAAAGAACAGCACAGCGCAGATAAGAATCACCAAAGCCCCCAGCAAATACCGTCTGGGACGGCGCAGTTTATATCCGTGGCGCAAAGGGTTATCCAGATGGGATGCCACTGCCAGCACGCCGCACAGAATCATGCCGCCGATTTCTACCCACCCCGGCAGGCTTTCTCCCAGCAGCACTTCCGCAATTTTCACACTAAAAATCACCCACAATGCCATGAGCAGCCATGCGGCGATTTCTTTTCTGATTCTCATACAGCCCTCCGTGAGCTGCTGTTTCCTTCTCTCGTCCAAAAAACTTCCTCCGTTCCGGCGGTATCCGCCTGATTCTATTCGTTGTTTGTTCCATCTTACTCCCCTTTCTCTTTCTTGTCCAGCTTTTTCCGGCGTTTGGAAACTTTCCTGTAAAAAGACTAGTCGGCTGGTGGTCTTTTCTGCTATAATAGTGCAGACGGCAGAAAAAAATGCCTGTAAAAATCGAAACACAAGGAGGTTTTTGCACCATGAAAATACAAACACTGGAAATCGGCAACATCGGCACCAACTGCTATGTAATCTCTGACGACAAAGGCACCTGCGCCATCATCGACTGCGACGGCAATCCCCAGCCTTTGTTCCGCTATATCGAAGAAAACAACCTGAAACCCACCCATATCCTGCTGACCCACGGTCATGACGACCACATCGGCGCTGTGGAAATGGTAAAAGAAAAATACGGCTGTCCCGTTTACGCCTGCAAAAAAGAACAGGCTCTGCTGGCAGACCCTGCCTTGAACTGCTCTCTTTACATGAGCGGTCCCACTTCTCTTTCCGCTGACGTATGGGTACAGGAAGGCGACGCTGTGAAAGTTGGCGATCTGGAATTTACCGTACTGGAAACCCCCGGTCATACAGCCGGCAGTGTATGCTATCTCATCGGCAACAACATTTTCTCCGGCGACACCCTGTTCCAGGGCTCCTGCGGTCGTACAGACCTGCCTACAGGCAACTGGGGCGAGATCATCGCTTCTCTGAAACGTCTGCGGAACCTGCCCGGTGATTACAATGTATATCCCGGTCATGGTCCTGCCACCACATTGGAAATCGAACGCCGCATGAACCCTTATATGTAACGAAACGCTGTCGTCAAAACCTCATTTCATTCAAGGTTTTGACGAGTAGACAGAAGTATAAAACCGTTGGGTCAAGCACTTTGCTCCGCAAAGCCAGCTTCGCTGTCCCCGTTTTCTTCGGAGTGCAGAGGTCAAGCACTTTGCTCCGCAAAGCCAGCTTCGCTGTCCCCGTTTTCTTCGGAGTGCAGAGGTCAAGCACTTTGCTCCGCAAAGCCAGCTTCGCTGTCCCCGTTTTCTTCGGGGTGCAGAGTATCCATCAGTTCAAAAGCCTCGAAACTCCGGTTTTTCCTCATCGGAAGTGAATTCCGACTGTGGATTCCAGTTGGGGAACCCCACACCGCAAGAGATGCGGACAGCCATTTATGGCTGGCATTTGCGAAGCAAATGTGTTGACCCCTTTGTTCCCCAAGGCCTTCTGCGTTCATGCAAAAAGTATAAAAATTACTTTATCTACAGTCTGAGCCCCCTCTGGGGCTTTTCCCATGAAAAGGAGGATTTGTATGCAGTATATCATGTCTTTGGATCAAGGAACCACCAGCTCCCGCTGTATCCTCTTTGACAAAAACGGCGCAGCTGTCAGCACTGCCCAGAAGGAATACCGTCAGATCTATCCCCAGCCCGGCTGGGTGGAACACGACCCCATGGAAATCTGGCAAAGCCAGCTGGAAGTGGCACAGAAGGCTCTGGAACAGAAAGGGCTCACTGCCGCTGACATTGCCGCCATTGGCATCACCAACCAGCGAGAAACCACCATTCTCTGGGACAAGCGCACAGGCAAGCCCATTTACAACGCCATTGTATGGCAGTGCCGCCGGACGGCCGAGGACTGCGAAGAACTGGCGAAAAAAGGCTACACCGACCTATTCCGGGAAAAAACAGGGCTTCTGCTGGACGCATACTTCTCCGCAACAAAAATCCGTTGGGTGCTGAACCATGTAGAAGGGGCAAGAAAACTGGCTGAGGAAGGCAATCTGCTGTTCGGTACCGTAGATACATGGCTTATCTGGAATCTCACAGGAGGACAGGTACACGCCACCGATTACTCCAACGCCTCCCGCACCATGCTGTTCAACATCCATACTTTGCAGTGGGATGCGGAAATTTTGGACATTCTGGATATTCCCCCTTCTATCCTGCCCAAGGTCATTCCTTCCAGCGGCGTATTTGGGCATACACTGCCTTTCCACTTCGGCGCACCCATCCCCATTGCAGGAGCGGCTGGTGACCAGCAGTCTGCCCTTTTTGGACAAGCTTGCTTCACACCCGGTTCTGCCAAAAACACCTACGGCACTGGTTGTTTCCTACTGATGCACACAGGGGATGCCCCTGTGACCTCTAAAAACGGGCTTCTGACCACCATTGCATGGGGACTGGACGGAAAAGTCACCTATGCATTGGAAGGCTCTGTATTCGTGGCTGGGGCTGCCATTCAGTGGCTTCGTGATGAGTTGAAACTCATCGGTTCCGCGCCGGAAACAGAAGAACTTGCCATGTCTGTGCCTGATACCTGCGGCGTTTATCTGGTACCCGCTTTTGTGGGACTGGGTGCGCCCTACTGGGACCCTTACGCAAGAGGTATTTTGACAGGTCTTACCCGTGGTGCCAACCGGAATCATATTGCCCGTGCGGCACTGGAATCCATGGCATACCAGACTTATGACGTTCTCCACGCCATGGAGGAGGACGCTGGCATTCCTCTGGCGGAACTGCGTGTAGACGGCGGCGCCGCTGCAAATAACTTCCTGCTGCAATTTCAGGCGGACATCACAGGGGTTCCTGTGCTCCGTCCCAAAACACTGGAAACCACTGCATTGGGTGCTGCGTATCTGGCAGGTCTTGCGGTAGGCTACTGGAAAGATTTGTCGGAAATCCGTCGGAATTGGGGCGTTTCTCACGCCTATTCTCCCAAAGCATCCAAGGAAGAAGCGGCAGAAAAACTGGAAGGCTGGCAAAAAGCAGTGCGTCAGACCTTGACAAAATAAAATAAAAATAACCTTAACAAAATTTCCATGAAAAATCGGATGAACTTCTCTAAGTTTTCACAATATATTGTGTTGTCTATATTTTTGATTGCAATATATAGCCGTATGTGGTACATTATGATACAGCAAATGACTATGTATTGTATCTCGCTTGCCGAGAATGAAGGAGGATATCATCATGTATGTGATTAAGAAAGATAATACCCACGAACCGTGGAATGTGCAGAAAGTTGTAGTTGCCGTAAACAAATCCGCTTACCGCGCCCTGGTGAAATTCACACAGGAAGAACTGGATTTCATCTGTGATTTCGTAGAAACAAAAGCGAAATCCCTTGGCAAAGAAGGCATCCCCATTGCGGAAATGCACAACATCGTCGAAGGCGCACTGGAACAGGTAAAGCCTGAAGTTGCAAAAAGCTACCGTGATTACCGCAACTACAAACAGGACTTTGTGAAAATGCTGGACGAGGTTTACAAAAAAAGCCAGTCCATCATGTATATCGGCGACAAGGAAAACAGCAACACCGACAGCGCCCTGGTTTCCACAAAACGCTCTCTGGTATTCAATCAGCTGAACAAAGAACTGTACCAGAAATTCTTCATGACCACAGAAGAACTCCAGGCATGTCGTGACGGTTATATCTACATCCATGATATGTCTGCCAGACGTGACACCATGAACTGCTGTCTGTTCGACGTAAAAAGCGTTCTGACCGGCGGTTTTGAAATGGGCAACCTGTGGTACAACGAACCCAAAACACTGAACGTTGCCTTTGACGTTATCGGCGACATCGTTCTTTCCGCTGCCAGCCAGCAGTACGGCGGTTTTACCGTACCTTCCGTAGACCTGCTGCTGGAACCCTTTGCGGAAAAGAGCTATGAAAAATTCTACCGCCGTTACATCGACATGGGTCTGACACCCAAGGCTGCGGACAAAGAAGCCATGGCAGACATCCTCAACGACTTTGAACAGGGCTTCCAGGGCTGGGAATACAAATTCAACACCGTTGCTTCCAGCCGCGGCGATTATCCTTTCATCACCATGACATTCGGCACAGGCACAGGCAAATTTGCCAAAATGGCATCCATCACCATGCTGAACGTCCGCAGAAAAGGACAGGGCAAGAAAAACTGCAAAAAGCCCGTACTGTTCCCCAAACTGGTATTCCTTTATGACGAAAATCTCCATGGAAAAGGCAAGGAATTGGAAGATGTCTTTGAAGCAGGCATCCTCTGCTCCTCCAAGACCATGTATCCCGACTGGCTTTCCCTCACAGGCGAAGGCTATGTAGCGGAAATGTATAAAAAATACGGCGCCATCATCAGCCCCATGGGCTGCCGTGCCTTCCTGTCCCCTTGGTTTGAACGGGGCGGCATGGAACCTGCTGACGAAAACGACAAACCTGTTTTCGTAGGTCGTTTCAACATCGGTGCTGTCAGCCTGCACCTGCCTATGATTTACGCAAAAGCAAAACAGGAAAGCAAGCCTTTCTATGAAGTACTGGACTACTATCTGGAACTGATTCGTCAGCTCCACATCCGTACTTATGCGTACCTGGGCGAAATGCGCGCATCCACCAACCCTCTGGCATACTGCGAAGGCGGCTTCTACGGCGGTCATCTGGGCATTCACGACAAGATCAAACCTTTGCTGAAGGCTGCTACCGCTTCTTTCGGCATCACCGCTCTGAACGAACTCCAGGAGCTGTATAACGGCAAATCTCTGGTGGAAGACGGTCAGTTTGCCATCGACACATTGCAGCACATCAACGATAAAGTAGCGGAATTCAAGAAAGCCGACGGCAATCTGTACGCCATCTACGGCACTCCTGCGGAAAGCCTCTGCGGCCTGCAGGTAACACAGTTCCGCAAGAAATACGGCGTAGTGGAAAATGTATCCGACCGTCCTTATGTAAGCAACTCTTTCCACTGCCATGTAACAGAAGATATTTCCCCTATCCAGAAACAGGATCTGGAAAAACGTTTCTGGGATTTGTCCAACGGTGGCAAGATTCAGTATGTAAAATACCCCATCGACTACAATTTGGACGCCATCCGCACACTGGTGCGCCGTGCCATGAAAATGGGCTTCTATGAAGGGGTAAACCTTTCTCTGGCATACTGCGACGACTGCGGTCATCAGGAACTGGAAATGGACGTATGCCCGAAATGCGGCAGCAAAAACCTGACAAAAATCGAAAGAATGAATGGATATCTGTCTTACTCCCGTGTCAAAGGCGATACTCGTCTGAATGAAGCAAAAATGGCAGAAATCGCAGAAAGGAAGAGTATGTAATGCGTTACCACAACATCACAAAAGACGATATGCTCAATGGCGAAGGGCTGCGGGTGGTTTTGTGGGTAGCGGGCTGCTCCCACGGCTGCAAAAACTGCCAGAACCCCATTACATGGGACCCCAACGGCGGTCTGCCCTTTGATGAGGCTGCCAAAGCGGAAATTTTTGCAGAACTGGAAAAAGACTACATCAGCGGCATCACATTCAGCGGCGGCGACCCCTTGTACATGGGCAACCGGGAAGATGTGACCGCACTGGCGAAAGAAATCAAAGAAGCCTTTCCCGACAAAAAAACATGGCTCTATACCGGCTATCTTTGGGAAGAAGTCAGCGCTCTGCCTATCATGCCCTACCTGGACGTTATCGTAGACGGACGTTTTGTGGAAGAACTGAAAGACCCTCAGCTCCACTGGAAAGGCAGCTTTAACCAGCGGATTATCGATGTACAGAAATCCCTGGAAAAAGGCACCATGTACCTTTACCACGCGGAATAAAGCAATACAGAAAGGAAGAAATCAATGGTTTCCATCAGAATCAAATATCTCAGCGACAAAATCGAAAAACTGCGTTACATCGACGGAAAATCCGACTGGATCGACCTGCGGGCAGCAGAAAGAGTGGAACTGAAGGCAGGCGAATTCCGCCTGATTCCTCTGGGCATCGCCATGGAGCTGCCTAAGGGCTATGAAGCGCATATCGTGCCCCGCAGCTCTACCTTCAAGAACTTTGGCGTTATCCAGACCAATCACTGCGGCATTGTGGACGAAAGCTACTGCGGCGATAACGACCAGTGGTTCTTCCCCGCGCTGGCTATGCGTGACACCGTCATTGATGTGAACGACCGTATCTGTCAGTTCCGTATTTTCGAGCACCAGCCCTCCATTTCTTTTGACGAAGCAGAAACACTGGGCAATGATGACCGTGGCGGCATTGGCTCCACAGGCAAGAATTGAGGCGATAACATGACAGACCTGACTTTTCGGTTTGCAGAACGGAAAGACATCCCCCTGATTCTGCGGTTTATCAAAGAACTGGCGGATTATGAAGGGCTTCTTTCTGAAGTGGTAGCAACGGAAGAAATTCTGGAAACCTGGATTTTTGATAAAGAAAAAGCAGAAGTGCTTTTGGCTGTGGATAAGTCCGGCGAAGAAATCGGCTTCGCACTGTTTTTCCACAACTTCTCCACATTTCTGGGGAGAGCCGGCATTTATCTGGAAGATTTATATGTGTCCCCTGTCCATCGGGGCAAGGGCTATGGCAAAGCTATTTTGCAGAAACTGGCGCAGATTGCTGTGGAAAGAGGCTGCGGCAGACTGGAATGGTGGTGTCTGGATACCAACACCCCTTCCATCGGGTTTTATCTCTCCTTAGGGGCAGAACCCATGTCCGACTGGACGGTATACCGTCTGGCAGGAGATACTCTGAAAAATATGGCAGAAGATTAAGCACAAAAAAAGCAGAAAATTCCCATATGGAAATTAGGGGCATCTTCATAAGAAAACAAAGAAAGCCAAAATCCTTATGATGACAAAGGATTTTGGCTTTCTTATTTTATGAAGGTTTTATTTGTTATGTTTTCTTATGAAGACAGCCGTTGCAATTCCCCTTAAGAAATCAAGGAAAAAGAAAATCAATGTTTTCTTAAGGGGAAGTTGCTTTTTCTGCTTTTCTTTTTTACTTCAAACGTATGAGCCGCACCAGAAAAAACGCCAATGACCCTAAGGTTACCAGCAAAAACAGCGGCAAAAACTGGGGCGGCAGATTGCCGCCAAAGGCTGACTGAAACACCAAATAGGAAAACAGCACCGCAATGATAAGTTTCAGGGTACCCAGCATGTTTTTCAGTGTGCGATACACCCTCTCCTGATTTTTCGGTGTCACCTGCACCCCTGTATTCCAAATCTGCGGAAAATGCTCCACCACGGACAGGGCAAGGAACATGACCCAGCCCACTGCCATGAGCACCCACAGAGAGCCTTTGCCTGCCATACGGTCTACATGCCCTCTGAGGTCATAATGCACCGGAATGCGCGCTGCAATCTGCTTCCAGACCGCCAGCAGCCACGCAGTAGTTCTGCCTAACGAACATACGCCAACGACATTGACCAATCTATCATATGGACTTCTCGGAATTTTCATCATACTCCCCTATCCATTGCAAAATTCTGATTTTGTCTATGATACCACATTCTGGTCCAATCCGCAAAAAAAAGAAGAAGCAAAAGTTCCTTTCACCAGAAAACAAAGAAAGCCGAAACCCTGATATACAAAGGATTTCGGCTTTTCTATTTTGATTGATGTTTTTATCTTGTGTACCTAAGGAAACCGTCTTTCATGTTTCTTTCTTTTGCAAAATTTGTTTTTATTCAGCTGCTACTTCGAATACAGGTGCTACAGCGCCTTCGAATGTTTCGTTGATGTAGTCAGCGATTTCCTGAGAGTTCAGAACTTCCATCAGTGTCTGCAGTTCAGGTCTTGTTTCGTCGCCATTGCGAACTGCTACAACGTTCTGGTATGTTTCTGCTGCCAGAGAGTCAGCTTCTTCAATTGCCAGTGCGTCAGAGATGCTCAGACCGCCGCTCAGTGCATAGTTACCATTGATAACAGCGATATCCAGAGAACCCAGGGACAGAGGCAGCTGTGCAGCTTCCATTTCAACGATTTCCAGGTTATGAGGGTTTTCTACGATATCCAGTTTTGTTGCTGCTACGCCAGCATCTTCTTTCAGTGTGATCAGACCGTTAGATTCCAGCAGCAGCAGTGCTCTTGCTTCGTTTGTTGCGTCATTGGGTACACCTACTTTTGCGCCGTCAGGCAGAGCAGCCAGATCGCTGGAGTTGCCTGCGAAAATGCCCATGGGTTCATAGTGAACAGCGCCCAGAGCTACCAGATCCAGACCATTGTCCTTATTGAACTGATCCAGGTAAGGCTGATGCTGGAAGTAGTTTGCATCCAGGTCGCCTGTATCCAGTGCCAGATTAGGCTGTACATAGTCTGTAAATTCTACGATTTCCAGTGTAACGCCTTTTTCTGCCAGCAGGGGCTGTGCAGCTTTCAGGATTTCTGCGTGAGGGGAAGGAGAAGCACCAACTTTGATGGTTGTGCCTTCTGTTGTTGCAGTTGTTGCGCCTTCATCTGCTGTTTCTGTTGTTGTGCCGCCGCAGCCTACAGCGCCGAATGCCAAAGCTGCTGTCAATAAAATACCAATAAACTTTTTCATAATACATGTTCCTCCTTAAAATTTGAATAGCATCTGTTTTCTTTTTTTATGTGTACTCTTAACGAGTTACAGCCGTTTGTCTGTGCCTCTTGCGATACGAAGACCAACTTCCTGCAATACCTGCACGATCACTACCAGCAGAACTACCATGACCAACATGATATCTCTCTGGCTGCGGTAGTAACCATAGTTGATGGCTACAGCACCCAGACCGCCGCCGCCGCAGAAACCTGCCATTGCGGAGTAGCCCAGGATGGTTGTCATGGCGATGGCACTGCCGATCAAAAGAGAAGGTTTTGCTTCGGGCAGCAGTACCTTTGTCATGATTTCAAAGGGAGAAGCCCCCATGGACTGTGCCGCTTCCACAACACCTTTGTCCACTTCCTTCAGGGAAGATTCCACCAGTCTGGCAATGAAGGGAGCCGCTGCTACTACCAGTACCACAACCGTTGCCTTTGCACCGATAACAGTGCCCACAACTGCCTGTGTGATAGGCATCATGGCTACCAGCAAAATCAGGAAAGGAATGGAACGCAGGATGTTGATGATGATCCCCAGCACCTGATTGAACAGAGGTGCCGGTGCGATACCGTCCTTATCTGTTGCCACCAGAATCAAGCCCAAAGGCAAGCCGATGACATATGCAAAAAATGAGGAAATAATGGTCATATAAATACTTTCCCAGAAGGCTACGCCTACTAAAGAAATCATTTCTGAATTAAACATACGCTACCTCCTCAACTTCTACGCCCTGATCTTTCAAATACTGAATCATTTTTTTCCGCAGGGCTTCTTCTTCGGGGAACTGCAGAATCATCTGACCAAAAACTTCCCCATCAATATTTCTGGTGTTACCGGCAAGGATATTTGCCACACCGTTACAATCAATCATCATACGCCCCAGTACAGGTTCATTGGAAATACCGCCTTTGAATACCACACGATAGCAGTAAGGCAATTTCCCTGCATAAGCTTCTCGGTTGGAACCTTCATGGAATACCAGTTCCTGACCGATCTGTGTTTTGGGAGCCCGGAAGATTTCCTGTACACTGCCCATTTCTGCGATCTTACCTTCACTGATAATAGCAACTCTGTTGCAGATTTCCTGGATAACTTTCATTTCGTGGGTAATCACCACAATGGTGATGCCCAGTCGTTTGTTGATGTCTTTCAGAAGCTCCAGAACCCCGGCTGTTGTGTTGGGGTCCAGGGCGCTTGTTGCTTCATCACAAAGCAGGATTTTCGGGTTTGTAGCCAATGCTCTGGCAATGGCAACCCTCTGTTTCTGACCACCGGAAAGCTGGGAAGGATAAGATTCCATTCTGTCGCCCAGACCAACCAGTTCCAGCAATTCTTTTGCCTTTTCTCTGGCTTCTGCCTTTTTCACACCGGCAATCTCCATGGGGAAACATACATTTTCCATGGCTGTCCGCTGCATGAGCAGATGGAACTGCTGGAAGATCATACCCATGGAACGGCGTGCCTGTCTCAAATCCTTCTCGGAAAGGCAGGTCAATTCCTGACCATCCAGAAATACCTGACCTTCTGTAGGACGTTCCAGCAAGTTGATGCACCGTACCAGTGTACTCTTGCCGGCGCCGCTCAGACCAATAATGCCGAAAATCTCGCCTTTTTCAATATCCAAATCAATGCCGTGAAGCACTTCCAGCGTTCCTTTTTTCTGAGGAAACGCTTTGGTGATTCCTTTGAGCCGAATCATGATTTCTTTCTGCTCCATTTTCCTCTCTCCTTCTTTCCTGACGGATTCATAAAAAAACTCCCGTCCCTGACTTGTTTGTCAAGGGACGAGAGCATAGCTTCGTGTTACCACCCTAATTTATCATCACCTCACGATGATGACCTTATCCGGTACGGGCAAAACTGCCGATATCGTAGTGCTGTCACGGGCACCCCCGTCGCAGCCTAAAGGAATTCCTCTCGGTGCGCGGCTCCAAGACCATCTTCCATCTTTTCCGCGTTTCCTCCTTCGCAGCTACCAGAGGTTCTCTGTAAAACCATCCAAGATGTACTCTTCTTTTCTTAGCCTTTTTCTCTTTCAGTTAATCATCATTATAACGCGATATTTTCCTTTGTCAACCACTTTTTCAAAAAAACAAAAGTTCTTTCTCCAAAACAGAGACAAAATGCAGTTTATTCTACATTTTCTCCTTCCGTTCCCTCGGAAGTGCCGCCGCTTTCCAGTGCAGCGATTTCTTCTTCCGTCAAACCGTAGTATTCAAAGGGTACATCGTTATAAATGAATTCATGGAGCATGTCTGCCGCCTGATCGATGTCGTAAACATAATACCATACGCCGCCGATGGTCTGACCGGTGCTCTGGATATAGTCATTGGGGAATGCACCCTGTTCCAGTGTCAGGTTCGGGTTTACCCCTACAGATACCAGTTCCAGAATTTCCTCATTGGTCAGGGAAGTTTCGATCATAGGCGCGAATTTGCGGATGTAGGAAGGATATTCCAGAGGGCTGATGTCTTTTGCCTTTTCAAAGAGACATTCCAGTACCTTTCTCTGGCGTTCCGTACGCATGGTATCGCTGTCAATCTTACGGATACGGGCATAACTTACTGCCTGCGGTCCATTCAGATGCACCATGCCACTTTCCCGCAGAGGTTCGCCTTCCAGCAGGTACGCGTTGATCTGGTAGCGTTCTTCTTCTGTTACCTCCAAGTCGATGCCGCCCATGGCATCAATGACATCTGCCAGAGAGTCAAAGTTTACTGCCGCATAGTCTGTGATATCCAGATTGAAGTTTTCGTTGATGGTCTGGATGGCAAGTTCCGCACCGCCGTAAGCATAAGCGTGGTTGATTTTTGTTTCTCCATAACCGGGTACATTCACATAAGTGTCACGGGCAATGGAAACCAGTTTGATTTTCCCTGTTTTCCCGTTGACAGAAGCCACCATGATGGCGTCGGAACGACCTTCGTAGTCATGATTTCGGGAGTCCAGCCCAAACAATGCGATATTGGTGATTTTTCCGTTCTGAGAAAGCCCTGCCGTTACGGACAATTTGCTTTCATCCAGTGTGGTACGGTTCAGTCCCCCCAGCAAATATGCGAATACGCCATAAGCTGCCAGCATCAGGGCAATCAGTATGGCCATGGTAATAAACAATGTCTTAAAAAACAATCTGCGCAATCTGTTTTTTCTTCTTCTACTCAAACATGCCGCCTCCGTCTGCAAAATTTTTATGTTTTGCCCCCAAAAAGGGCATCTTTTCTATTCCACTGGTGCCCGAGGGCATAGCACAGCATTTTTACATTATATCGCCCTTTTCGACAAAAGACAATGAAAAATGTTTTAATTGACCTTTTTTCAGACAAATTTCGGCATAAAAACCTGCTAACAAAAGTCAAGACCTTTTCGCAGGTTTTTTAAATGTTCTCAACTAAATAAAAATTCCACGACAATTAGACCGGCTCAAAATCCGGTCTGTTGTTTTCTTGGGTTTATTTT